>VXNE01000083.1 GCA_009840715.1 Gammaproteobacteria bacterium | reverse complement strand
CCCCCCCCCCCGCGACGATGATCCGCCTCACCCGTCGAAGGCGTAGCGGATCATCACACGCGAACCGTCGGCAAGTCCGGTTCGGAACGGCTCGCCGAACCGGCTCCAGCCGGTGTCGGCGTACTTCTCGCCCATGATCTCGAGGATCTGGGCGTGGACATCGGCTGCGGTTTCGATGGATCCCGTGGCCATCAGTTCAGGCGCCTGGCGGAACGCGCCGTCGGACTGCGTCCACACCCCGAAGTCCCCGACCCAGATACGGGCCCGCGTGAGGCCCTGGTCGACCGCGCGGGCGCGCCACCGGTCGGGCCCGGTCACGACGAAGATGTCGGATCCGTCGTAGGCGAACCAGATCTCGGCCTTGCAGCGGCTCTCCTCCCCGTTGCTCTGGAGCGGCGTGAGGTAGACGAGCGGCGAGTTCGAAAGCCCGTCGGCCGCGTCGGCCCAGAGCAGGCGGCCGCCGAGCAGGGCGGCGGGCGCGAGGGAGGCGCCGACCACGAAAGACCGGCGGGAGAGGGCGAATTGGGGACGGCTTTCCATGGTCTGTCTCCAGCCACTGTGCGATGTATCGCGGGAGCGTAAGGGAGCGGCCTCGCGAGGTCCAGCCCCCGGTACCTTCCCAATCGCGCAAAGGCGGGTCTACCATCCGGGGGCGACATAAAGGAGGGAACGATGAGAAAGACGCTGCTGATCCTGTGCGTGGCCACTGTCGGGGGGGCGTCTGGCGCGGAACGGAACGCGTACTTCGGCGACCTGCACGTCCACACGAACTTCTCGTTCGACGCATTCTCCTTCGCGACCCGCGGCAGCCCGGACGACGCCTACCGTTTCGCCGCCGGCGGCACACTGGTGCATCCGGCGGGCTTCGAAGTCACCCTCGACGAACCGCTCGACTTCTACGCGGTCACGGACCATGCCGCGTACCTGGGTGCGCTGCTCGCCTTCTCCGATCCGCAGCATCCCCTGCACGAGGAGGCGACCGAACTCGGCATCATCGACGCGAGCACGGTCGCGGCCCGCGGGGGCTACCTCCCGGAGGCCCGGCCTTTCGTGGACGCGCACCGGGACGATTACAGTCGCGAGAGCGCCTGGGCCGAGATCGTGGCCGCCGCGAACCGGCACTACCGGCCGGGCGAGTTCACCACGCTCATCGCCTACGAGTACACGCCCTCCCGCGACGGCGGGAACCTGCACCGTAACGTGATCTTCGCCGGCAGCGACGTGCCGGAGGACGTTTTCGGACGCCTCGATTCCGCCAACCCCGAGGACCTCTGGCGCTGGATGGACGCGCAGCGCGAACGCGGCAGCGACGTGCTGGCGATCCCGCACAACTCCAACGGCTCGGACGGCTGGATGTTCGAGGACGTCCAGTTCGACGGCAGTGCGATCGACGCGGACTACGCCGACCTGCGCATGCGCAACGAGCCGCTGGTGGAGATCACCCAGGTCAAGGGCACCTCGGACACGCATCCGTTCCTGTCGCCCAACGACGAGTGGGCGGATTTCGAGATCTTCCCCTACCGCGTCGGCCAGTGGGGCAAGTCGCGACCGGACGGCAGCTATGTGCGCGAGGCCTTCCTGACTGGCCTGGCCCTCGAGGAACGCGCGGGCGTGAACCCGTATCGCTTCGGCATCGTCGGCGCTTCGGACACCCACAATGCGGGCACTCGATTCGACGAGGAGACCTTCGCCGGCAAGGTGGGCGTCCACGATGCGTTTGCGCCACGGCGCGGCTCGGTGCCCGTGGGCGAATACGATGGCCTGCCGACGTACCGACATGTCTACCGGACGCACTACAGCGCGTCCGGCATCGCCGGCGTGTGGGCCGAGGAGAACACCCGCGAGGCGATCTTCGCCGCGTTCCGGCGCAAGGAGACCTTCGGTACGAGCGGCACGCGCATCCGGATGCGCCTGTTCGCCGGCCACGATCTGCCGGCGGACTTGCACGAGCGGGCGGACATGGCGGCCGGCGTGAGCGGCGTGCCCCAGGGCGGCGATCTTACGGCGCGCGACGCTGCGCCGAGCCTCGCCGTGCAGGCTCTCGCCGACCCGGGCGCCGCCCCGCTGCAACGTTTGCAGGTCATCAAGGGTTGGGTCGAAGACGGCCAGCAACACGAACGCGTGTTCGACATCGCCTGCTCCGACGGACTCGCCGTGGACCCCGAAACGCACCGGTGCCCGGACAACGGGGCGACCGTGGACGTCGCCACCTGCGCGATCAGCGCCGACGTCGGGGCTGCTCAACTCGGGGCGACCTGGACCGACCCGACCTGGGACGGCGCGCCGCACGTCTTCTACTATGCGCGCGTCCTGGAGAACCCGACCTGCCGGTGGTCGACGTGGGACGCGATCCGGGCGGGCGTGGCGCCCCGGCCGGGGCTTCCCGAGACCCTGCAGGAACGGGCCTGGACTTCACCGGTGTGGGTCAGGCCCTAGTCTGCCGCTACGTGGAATTCCGGCCGCTGCCCGAGGCTCCCGTCGGAGACGACTTCACCGCGAAACAGCCTCGGGTAGTAGTAGTGCCTCAGGGCGGCATGGAAGTCGCGCACGCGTTGTTCATAAGCGAGCGAGTCAGCCAGGCTCGTGCCCGCAAGGGCCTGCAAGGCGCGCGTCGAGAGCGCGGGCGGCGCAAGCCAGGCTAGAGTTCCAGCAAGCCGGTCACGGCTGATGCGCCCTTCGCGATAAGCCCGCGACAGGGGCTCGGCGATCTGGTCTCCGACTTGCTGAAAGGCGTAGTACCACTTCCATTCGAACGCCTGGCCGACTTCCGTGTAGTCCGCCCATTCCGGATGGCGCTCGACGAAAGGCTCCATGGTCGCGGACTTGGGCAAGTCCCAGGCGTCGTTCACCGCCTCCCTTTGGGTAAGCATGATTTCACCGCCGTCCGGCACCGGCACGGCGGCTTCCACCGAGCTCTCGATAGCTGCGGGGACGACCACGGCGAGCGCCAGCCACGCGCCGACAAGCGCGGTCAGGTTGACCGGGCTGCTCCAGCCAAAGCGGTCGATGATCGCGCAAACGCCCCACCAGAATCCGATGTGCAAGGCCACGACGAGGCTTGCAAGCGCGAGCTTTGCAGCACCCGTTCCGGTCAGCAAACCGCCGGCCCAAAGTGGCACGATCAGGCAGAGCGTCAGTGCTGCGACCAAGAGGACCGCCCGGGCGAACCAGGGACTGCCCCGGCTCGCCGCCGTTGCGCCCAGGAGTTCATAGCGTCCGGCGGCGCGCTCCCTGGAACGCAGGTCATGCAACAGGAGGATCAGCAGCAACGGAGCAAGCATGCTCGCTGCGAACGCGAAGTCGAAACGGCCGATCAAGGCAAAGTCGGGATTCTCCGCGTCGGTTTCGTAGATCTGTCCTTCCAGGGCGAGCGCGCGGATGTGGTGTTTCCAGGGCGAGGTACTGCGCTGGCCCAGCGCGGCAAATGCGAAATCCGACGGGGAATCGTAGGTCAGGTGGAAAGTGTAATAGGCGACGTCGCCCCAGTCCTGGTACAGACCCGTCAGCACTTCCCGTTCGGCGCGGTCGATTGCGCTCAATTCGGAGAGGGCCGTCCGTTGCGCGGCGACCTCGCGCAGGCCGAGAAGCACCGACAGGCCGGCGACCAGCACCGCTATCCCGAGCCAGAGCAACGCCGCGCGGTCTTTCGCGAGAAACTGGAGTTCCCGTAGTGGCCCGGTCATGGCTGCATCCTTCGCGCGGCAACGATGCCAATGGCTGTGAGCATCAGGAGCCAGGCGAACAGCATGGCCACGGGTGTGCCGGCGCGCGACAGGCGTGCACCGGTCGCTGCGGGCTGGAAGGAAAACGCATCGAGCACATTCCAGTTTTCGGCCGACATGCGAACGCGGTTCGCGGCCTCGGCATCGATGTTGCGATTGATGTCATCGCTATAGGGGAGTTGCTCCGCATGCACGCGATTGAGGCCCTGCACGAAGTCGAAGCGCACGACCTCGGCTTCGCGCAGGAAACGATGGTGGGTTGCCAAGTCGGTCCCCGACAATGCGCGGGAACCTGCCGCGACCGCCGCGACCGGCGACAGCCAGCCAAAGGATGCGGCGACCCGGGCCTGACCCGCTTCGAGCGCCATGCGCTCTTCGGCATGCCTGTTCATCACCTCCGTCAAGTCCGCTTCCGCGACTTGGGAGACGACGCCCCGGAAATTCACCGGCAAGTCTTCCAGGCGAGTCACATCGTATTGCGCCAGCAGGTTTGCCTGAAGCTCCTGGAAGCCCGGCGCGCTGGCATCGTGGCCATCGCCGACTTCGCGCAGTTCGGCCTGCATGTTGAGATCGGTCTGAAGCTTCCCCGGGACGGGAATGGCGCTACTTGCGGATTCGACTGCAATGCGCGGGACGATCAACGCGGTGCCCAGCCAGAGCAACGTCAGTATGCCGAGGGCGAGGCTGCGAGAGCGGGCCGTGCTCGACACGAGCACGATGAGACTGCACCCGACCCGCAGATAAGCCCGCTAGCGCCCCCCGCCGCCGGCGCTGGCCCGCGGCGCCCCACCCCCGCCCGAGGGGCCGGCGC
>VXNE01000170.1 GCA_009840715.1 Gammaproteobacteria bacterium | reverse complement strand
GAAGCGGACTGACCGCGCGCCGGCTGGCGACGGGTCAGGCCACGCGGACCATCGTCTTGCCGAAGTTCTCGCCGCGGAGCATGCCGATGAAAGCGCCGATGCTGCTCTCGAGCCCGTCGGTCACGCTCTCGCGGTACTTCAGGCGACCGTCGTGGATCCATCCCGACATCTCGGCCAGCGCGTCCTCGGCGGCTGGATGTTGCGCGGCCAGTTCCGCGAACGTGAAGAAGCGGAAGCCGTCGGTGTGGCTGTCCTTGCCAAGTCTGGGGAGGCCGGCCGCGCGCAGTCGTTGGGGCGGCGTGGGCCGGGCTTCTCCGTCCGTCAGGTTGTAGTGGGCGATGTAGCCGCAGACCGGTACTCGGCAGCGGTTGTTCAGCAGCGGAATGACCGCTTCGAGCACGTCCCCTCCTACGTTCTCGAAATAGATGTCGATGCCGTCCGGAACGGCCGCCGCGAGACGCTCGGGAAGCCCTGGCGCCTTGTAGTCGATGCAGGCGTCGAAGCCGAGCTCGTCCAGGCAGAAGGCGCACTTCGCAGGCCCCCCGGCGATGCCCACGGCGCGCGCGCCGCGGATCTTGGCCAGCTGTCCCACCACTTGGCCCACCGCCCCGCTGGCGGCGCTCACGACCACCGTCTCGCCGGGCTGGACGCGGGCGACGTTCAGCAGCCCCTGGTATGCCGTGAAGCCGGTCATCCCGAGCACGCCGACGGCCGTGGAGGCCGGGCCGAGGGAGGTGTCCCACTTCTGGATGGGGATGTCCGCGTTGTTCCACTGCACGTCGTCGGGTGTGGCGATGCTGTGCTCCTGCCACCCGTAGTAGCCGACGACGAGGTCCCCGGGCTCCCAGCTCTCTGCGTGTGATTCGACGACCTCGGACACGGTGCCACCCACGATGGTCTTGCCCACGCTCTCGGGGACGCCCATGCCGGGGCGCATGTAGGGATCCAGGCTCAGCCAGCGCGTGCGCAGGAGCATCTGTTCGCCTTGGAGAGCGGGCAGCTCTTCGGTCTCGATGGCGAAATCCGAGGGCGTCGGCATGCCCCCGGGCGCCTTCCTGATCACCACCCTGCGACCGGTCCTGTCACTCACGCTCATCTCCCTTCCGACTACCTGCCATGCAAGGAGGCTACCAGACACGCTGTAACTGGCCTGGCTCCTGTGTTCCCCCGGCGCGCAGGAGCGTCGAAGTCTCCGAGCGTCGGTCTCAGCTTGCGATGTATGCACAAATGTGCATACTGCGTCTTGCATGAGCTTCGAGTGGGACCCTGCGAAGGCGGAGGCAAACTTAGCCAAACACGGCGTCGAGTTTGGGGATGTCTTCGCGGTCTTTGAAGACGACCTCGCGATGACGATGGTCGAATCTGGCTACGGGGAGGAGCGTTTCGTGGCTATTGGAATGGACGGCCTCGGTCGCGTCGTAGTTGTCTCCTATACATGGCGAGGCGAGAGAGTTCGGATTATCTCGGCGCGTGTGGCGTCGCCGTCGGAGAGGAGAGTGTATGCAACAGGACGATAGTGCCGTCGTTACCCTATCCAGAGAGTCTCACCTGCAATGAAAGCCGAGTATGATTTTTCGAAGGCCACGCGCGGACCCATCTTGCGGACTCCCGCCGGCAAGACGCGCATCACCATCCGCATAGACGACGATGTGCTCGACTGGTTTCGAGCCCAGGTGCGTGCTGCCGGAGGCGGCAGCTATCAGACGCTCATGAATGCAGCGCTGCGAGGCCACATCGAGTCCCGGGCGACGCCAAGAGAGAAAGAACGCGAGGCGTTGGCCGAGACGATCCGGCCCATGCTCCGAGAGGAGTTGGCCAAGTATGTCGTAACGCCGATCGACACCGACTCGGACTCCTGAGCGCCCGTTTGCGTTGAGCCCGGTCTGCGGGCTAGCGCACGACCCCGGCTTCGCGAAGCCCCGCGATCTCGTCGTCCGCAAACCCACTCTCGCGCAATACCTCGTCCGTGTGCTCGCCAAGCCCCGGCGAGGTCCGGAAGATCTCCGCGGGTGTCCCGCTGAACCGTCCGGGCGGACGGGCTTGCCGCAGCTTCCCTCCCACCGGGTGGTCGACCTCGAGGAGGGCGCCCATCGCCTCGACCTGCGGATCGTTGATCACCTCCTCGCGCGTGTTGATCTTGGCGAAGGGGACCTGGTGCTCCTCGAACCGGGCGCAGAGGACGTCGGTCGGGAAGCGTGCGTAGCCCTCGTTCAGGAGCCGCTGGAAAAGGGCGCTGTTCTGTTGGCGCCCCGCCGGCGTCGAGAACCTTTCGTCCTCGAGCAGGTTCGGCATCTCGAGGGACTGGAAGAGCCCGGCCCATTCGCCGGCCTGCACCGGCATGGTCGCCACGTAGCCGTCGGCCGTCTTGCGCACGAAGTAGGCGTGACTCCCCGTGGGCGCTTTCGGCACCTCGTCGCCCACGAAATGGAAGTTGGACATCCCGTCCGGCCAGAGGAAGAACAGGCTCGCATCGAGCATGGAGACCTCGACCCGTTGCCCGACGCCCGTGCGCTCCCGGGCGACGAGGGCTGAGCAGATCGACTGCGCCGCGGTCATGGCGGTGATCTTGTCGCAGATGAGCGTGTTGACCATCACGGGGGTGTCGGTGGCAGGGTCCGCCTGCAGGGCCGCGATCCCGGAGATGGCCTGTATCACGGCGTCGTAGACGCGCCGTTTGGAGTACGGGCCGGCCGGTCCGACGCCGTTGATGGAGGCGAAGACGAGCCGCGGGTTGTCCTTGCGGAGGTCCTCGAAGCCGAGGCCCAGCCGGTCCATGACGCCCGGGCGGAAGTTCTCCATCACCACGTCCGCGGACGCGGCCAGTCGCCGCAAGACGTCCTTGCCTTCGTCGCCCGAGAGGTCCACGACGATGGCGCGCTTGTTGCGGTTCATCATGGCGAACGAACCGGAGAGGCCGTTGCGGGACAGCCGGAACGGCCGGCGCATCGCGTCGCCGGCGGGGGCCTCCACCTTGATCACGTCGGCGCCCTGGTCGCCCAGGATCGAGGCGGCGATGGGGCCGGAGTAGATGGTGGTGAGGTCGATGACGCGTATCCCTGCGAGCGATCCCGCCATGCCGCTACGTTCCCCCAAGCATTCCGTGTGACCGTATTATGTGAAGCGATAACGTGCGCGGGTGTCAAAGGAGGTGTGGTGATGGCGGACGAGATGGGCGTTTTCGAGACGATCTACCAGTGCCGGGCCATGCGCCGGCTGAAGCCCGACCCGGTGCCCGAAGACCTGCTTGTGCGGCTCATCGACGCGGCGAACCAGGCCCCGACGGGCTCGAACGTCCAGGGCGCACGGTGGATCGTGGTACGAGACGCCGAGCAGCGGGCGAAGCTCGCGGAGCTCAATCGGAAGGCGGTCACGGCGTACATTGGCCCGCAGTCCGGCCGCCCTGCGGCACTGCCGCACCAGCCGGCCGACAAGCGTCAGCGGATGCTCGACGCCGTGCTCTGGCAGGCGGACAACATGCAGCACATTCCCGCGCTCGTCATCGCGTGCTACGAGTTCCCGGAGCCCGTTCCGCCGAGCGGCGCCATCAGAGCCGGCGGTTCGATCTGGCCGGCGGTCCAGAATCTGCTCCTCGCGGCCCGCGCGCTTGGACTCGGCGCCGCGCCCACGACCCTGGGGCTCTCGGACCGCGACGCGTCCCGCGCCGTGCTCGGACTGCCGGACAACGTGGAGGCGTTCTGCCTGATCCCCGTGGGGTATCCCACGGGGAACTTCGGCCCGGTGACGCGCCTCCCGGTGGAGGAGACGCTGCGCTGGGACCGCTGGAGCTGAACGCCCCGGGCGAGACGGGATGCGCAGGATCCTGATCGCGGACGACGACGCGCACATCCGGGACGTGGTGTCCTTCGCGTTGCGCCGCGCCGGCTTCGAGACGCTCGACGCGGCCGACGGGCGCGCGGCCCTCGACGCGTTCCGGGACGAGTCTCCGGACCTCGTCGTACTGGACGTGCTCATGCCGGAAATGGACGGCGTGGACGTGTGCCGGGCCATCCGGCGGACGTCCAACGTGCCGATACTGTTCCTCTCGTCGAAGGACGAGGAGGGCGACCGGGTCGCCGGCCTTGATGCCGGCGGCGACGACTACGTCACCAAGCCGTTCAGCCCGCGCGAACTGGTGGCGCGGGTGCACGCGACGTTCCGCGGGATCGACGCCCGGGCGGAGGCGCAGGTCTCGGAACTGGTGGTCGGTCCCCTGGTGGTGGACGCGCCGGGTCGCCGCGCGTTCCTGCACGGCGACACGTTGCTGCTGACGGGTACGGAGTTCGGCCTGCTCGCGACGTTCGCGAGGAACGCGGGGACGGTGGTCGACCGGGAAACGCTGATGCGCGGCGCCTATCCCGCGCGGCGCGTGGTGAGTGAGCGGACCATCGACAGTCACGTACGGCGCTTGCGCGAGAAGCTCCGGGAGCGGGGCAGCGACCCTATCCGCACCGTGCACGGCGTGGGCTATCGCCTGAGCTTTGAGGAGCCCTCAGCCGGGGAGCGCGAGGGGCTTGCCCCTCGCAAGCAAGAGCCCCCG
>VXNE01000055.1 GCA_009840715.1 Gammaproteobacteria bacterium | reverse complement strand
CGTGGCGGCCGGCCCCGGCGCGTGCGCCTAACTGCCGCACCGGGTCCCTTACGGGTTTCACGGCAACTGGAAGTACAACGCGCCTCGCGCGGGGTGAGGCGCGGCGGGGACACGGGCCGGCGGGGAGCGGGCGCCTTGCGCATGCGGAGCAAGCTGCCCGACGAGGGCACGACGATCTTCACGATCATGTCGAAGCTCGCCGCGGACGAGGGGGCGATGAACCTCTCGCAGGGGTTCCCGGACTTTGACGCGCCGCCCGCGCTGCTCGAACGGGTCGGCTACTACCTGACGCACGGCTACAACCAGTACCCGCCGATGTCGGGGATCGAGCCGCTGCGGGAGGGCATCGCGCGCAAGGTGCGCGAACTGTATGACCTCGAGGTCGATCCGGAGAGCGAGGTCACCGTCACCTCCGGCGGCACCGAGGCGCTCTACTGCGCCATGACCGCGGTGATCCATCCCGGCGACGAGGTCATCCTGTTCGACCCGGCCTACGACGCCTACCGGCCGGTGGTGGACCTGAACGGCGGCGTGCCGGTCCGGCTGCCCCTGACGGCGCCGACGTTCCGGCCGGACTGGGACCGGGTGCGGGACGCCGTGAACGACCGCACGCGCCTCGTCGTGGTCAACACGCCGCACAACCCGTCAGGCGGCGCGTGGACGGCGGACGATACGGCCGCGCTCGCGGACATCGTCGCGAACCGCGAGATCTACATCGTCTCCGACGAGGTCTACGAGCACATCGTCTTCGACGGGCGCCGCCACGAGAGCATGGTGCGCACCCCCGGGCTCTTCGAACGGAGCTTCGTCGTCTCGTCCTTCGGCAAGACCTATCACGCGACCGGATGGAAGGTGGGCTACTGCGTGGCGCCCGCGCCCCTGACCCGGGAGTTCCGCGGCATCCACCAGTGGGTGAACTTCACGACGCCGACGCCGCTGCAGCACGGCCTCGCGGACTTTCTGGCGCAATGTCCCGAGCACCACCGGGAGCTCGCCGGCTTCTACCAGCGCAAGCGCGACCTCTTCAACAGCATGGTGGCGGAGTCCCGTTTCGAACTGACACCGTCGGCGGGCACGTTCTTCCAGTTGCTCGACTACTCCGCCGTCAGCAACGAGCGCGACGTCGACCTCGCCCGCCGGCTCACCGTCGAGCACAAGTTCGCGGCGATCCCGGTGTCCGTCTTCTACGCCGAGCCGCCGAATCAGCGGTTCCTGCGCTTCTGCTTCGCGAAGGACGACGACACCCTCGTACGCGCCGCCGAGATCCTCCGCGGGCTGTGAAGGTCGCCGTCGTCCAGACCGCCCTCGACTGGCACGATCCGGCCGCGAACCGCCGGCGTTTCGATGCGTGGCTCGAGCGGGTCGAACCGGGGACCGAACTCGTCGTTTTGCCGGAGATGTTCAGCACGGGCTTCACCATGGACTCGCGCGACGTGGCGGAGACCATGGACGGGCCGACGGTGGCATGGCTGCGGGAACGGGCGGCCTCGCTCGGCGCGGTGCTCGCTGGCAGCGTCGTGATCCGGGATGGCCAACGGTGGTTCAACCGGCTGGTCTGGATGCCGCCGGACGGAGTAGAGACGACGTACGACAAGCGGCATCGCTTCCGCATGGCCGGCGAGCACGAGCACTACGACGCGGGGACCGAACGCGTCGTGGTCGCCCACGGCGCCTGGCGCGTGTGTCCGCTGATCTGCTACGACCTGCGCTTCCCCGTGTGGTCGCGCAACCGCGGCGACTACGACGTTCTCCTCTACCCCGCCAACTGGCCCGCGGCGCGCCAGGCGCACTGGAACGGCCTGCTCCGGGCGCGGGCCATCGAGAACCAGTGTTACGTCGTCGGGGTGAACCGCGTCGGCGAGGACGGCAACGGCGTCGTCTACCGGGGCGGGACCGCGGTGTACGACTTCGAGGGCAATGCGCTGGTCGAGGTGTTCGACGAGGAGCGCATCGTGCACGTCGAGTTGGACCGGGCGGCACTCGACGGCTATCGTGCCGCGTTTCCCGCGTGGCGGGACGCCGACGACTTCGAGTTGCGCACGTAGGAACAGCCCCCGACGCGGACAGATGCAGACGACGATCCGAACCTTCGCCCTCGCCGCGCTTCTCGCGTGGCTGCCGGCGTGCGACCGCGGCGAGACGACCGAGCACCCGGGCAAGCGCACCTACGAACGCTACTGCTTCTCGTGCCACGCCGCCGGCGTCGCCGACGCCCCGATATTCGGCGACCGCGCGTCCTGGGGGACGCGCCTGGAGAAGGGCGAGGACGTCCTGCTCCAGTCGGTGATCGACGGGATGCCGCCGGGCATGCCCGTGATGGGGCTCTGCTACGCGTGCAGCGAGGAGCAGCTCCGGGACTCCATCGACTACATGCTCGAGGCGTTTCCGGACGAGTAGGCCGCATCGGTCTCAAAATGCACCGAGCGGTAAATTCTGGTTGACACGGCGCGTGGCCGGATGGGATATTCCCGCTCGGTAAATCCGCGATGTCGAACCGAGTCCTGACGCCGACCGAGATCGGTGACGTGATACGCACGGCCCGCAAGGGTGCGGGGCTGCGCCAGTTCGAACTTGCGGGCGCCGCCGGGGTGGGTCTGCGGTTCCTCGTCGAGCTGGAACGCGGCAAGCCCACCGCGCAGCTCGGCAAGACGCTGCAGGTGCTCGAGGCATTGGGCTGCACCTTCGACATCGCCCCACCGCCGGAGCCCTGACCGGGCGGCGCCGCGTGGCCGGAGTGCTGCAGGTCTGGTGGGACGGGGAGCTGGTCGGTCGGCTGACGCAGGATCGTGGTGGCGACCTGGGTTTCGCCTACGACGCCGACTGGGTGCGGCGGCCGGAGGCGCAGGCGCTGTCCGCGTCCTTGCCGAAGCGGGAGCAACGCTACCGGCGCCGGGCCTGTCGTCCGTTTTTCGCTGGCCTGCTGCCGGACGAGGGGCAGCGCGAGGCGGTGGCGCGCGTGCTGGGCGTTTCCCCAGGCAACGACTTCGCCCTGCTCGAGCGGTTGGGCGGCGACGTGGCCGGCGCCCTGCAGCTCCTTTCGCCGGAGGAAGCACCCGAGTCGCCGACCGGACGCGCAAAGCCCGAACCGCTCGACGACGACGAACTGGTCCGGGTCCTCACCACCCTTCCCACCAGGCCGCTGCTGGCGGGCGAGACGAACTTGAGGCTGTCCCTCGCGGGAGCGCAGTCCAAGCTGCCCGTCGTGCTGGCGGAGGGCGCGGTGGCGCTTCCCGCGCAGGGACAGCCGACCACGCACATTCTCAAGCCGCCGCCGGAACGGTTTCCCGGCGCGACGGAAAACGAGGCCTTCTCCATGCGGCTGGCGGCGTCGGTCGGGCTCGATGTCGCTGGCGTGGAAACGCGGAGCGTCTCCGGACGGACGTTCCTCCTGGTCGAGCGATATGACCGGTCGCGCACCCCGGAAGGCGATGTCTGGCGCGTGCACCAGGAAGACTTCTGCCAGGCGCTCGGCCTGTATCCGGAGCGCAAGTACGCGAGCGAAGGGGGCCCCGGCTTCCGCGACTGCTTCGCCCTCCTGCGCCGCGTGTCCGCACGGCCCGCGGTGGACGTGCTAAAGCTGCTCGATGCCGCAATCCTGAATCTGGTCATCGGCAACGCGGACGCGCACGGGAAGAACTACGCCCTCCTGTACGATGCCGCCGGTCCGCGCCTCGCGCCGCTCTACGATCTCCTCTCGACCGTGGCCTGGCCGGAACTGTCCCCGAGGCTCGCGATGAGGATCGGCCGGCGCGCGACGCTCGCGGAGATGAATCCACGGGCGTGGAGCGCGTTCGCGGCCGGGGGCGGTCTGGGGATGCCCCTGGTTCGCCGTCGTGTCGCGGAACTGACGGAACGCGTGCGGGCGGAAGCGTCCGGGACGGCGCAGGCGGTGATGTCGCCCGGCCTCGACGGCGGCGTGCTGGAGGCGTTGGCGCGGGCGGTGGTTGGCCGGGCCGAAGTGTGTGCGTCGACGGTTTGATGCTCATGTGGTCCATCCCGCCACTTATTGGCGAACGGGACGGGGCCGCCCCGGAGGCGCGCTCGTCAAGCCATTGATCTGGAAGGGGCTTCCGGCTTGGAACGATTCCTGCTAAGTAGTTTGCAGACGACACGGAAACGAACCCATGACCCACTGGCTCCCAGGCGACATCGTCGCGCGACGCAAGGGGTTCCTGATGCACCAGGGCGTGGTGCTGCGCGACGGGACGGTGCTGCACAACACGCCCCTGCGCGGCGAGCACGTCTCCACCGAGGCGGAGTTCCGCCGCGGCAAGCCGATGCGCGTGCGGCGTTTGGGGGAGGCCGAGCGCGGCAGCACGCTGCGCTACGCCGAGCAGGGCGAGCGGCGCGGCTACAACCTCTTCACGAACAACTGCGAGCACACGGTCACGCGGGCGGCCGGCGGGCGCGCGGAAAGCCCGCAGCTCGCGACGTGGGTGGCCGGCGTCGGAACCGCGGCGGTGGCCTTCGCGCTCACGCGGCATCCGCTGGTGGCCGCCGCCGGCTATGCGCTCGGACGGCAGGTGGCGAGGCGCCTCGCCG
>VXNE01000164.1 GCA_009840715.1 Gammaproteobacteria bacterium | reverse complement strand
TGCTCTACGTGGTCCTCGGCGGCGCCCACGCGGACATGCTGACGGACGGGGCGCAGGGATTCATGATGCTCATCCTGGCCATCGTCGTGATCGTGCTGTTCCTGTTCGGCGTGGGCGTCGAGGGCGGGCTCGCGGGCGTCTTCCGGAACCTGAACGCGCAGGATACGGACCTCGTCGGACTCCTGAACACGGACACGCCGCTCTACCACTCGTGGTGGGCGATCATCGCCGTCCTGTTCGCCCACATCCCGCTCGGGCTGCTACCGCACCTCGGCAACAAGCTCTGGGCGCTCAGGAACACCTCGCAGCAAAGGAGCTTCATCAAGCTCGCGTTCGCGTTCGGCCTCACCCTCGGCATGATGGGGCTGGCGGGGCTGCTGGCGCGGGCCATGCTGGGCGACGCGCTGTACGCCGAGGGAGAGACGCCGAACGCCGCGCTGCCGATGCTGTTCATCGAGCTGTTCCCCACCTGGCTCGCCGCGCTCATCGGCGTGGGAATCCTGGCCGCGATCATGTCCACGGCGGACGGGCTCGTCGTCTCCTCGTCGCAGATCATCGCGAACGACCTCTACCGGCGCTCCATCGCACCGCGCCTGCGCAAGGTGCCGGACGAAGCGACCCTGGACCGCCAGGTGCTGCGCATCAGCCGCGTCAGCACGATCGTCGTGCTGCTCATCTGCATGGGCATGGCATGGGCGTTGATCGACGTGAACATCGCGCTCATCGTCTGGATCGGCAACGGCGGCATGATGGCGGCCTTCGCCGGCCCGCTCGTCGTCGGCGCGCTCTGGCGGGGCGTGACCCGGAGCGGCGCCTACGCGGGTCTCCTGAGCGGTTTCCTGACCTTCCTCGTGCTGCACATGCAGCTGCTCGACCCGGCCTGGTTCGGCACGGGTGTCGTGCACGAAGCGGTCGCCTGGCTGCACGGGGAGGGGCCGAACCCGTTCTCCTGCGCCGCGATCGGCGAGGCGGTGTCCGTGGCGGTCACCTACACCGTCTCGAAGGCCACCCAGCCGCTGCCCGAGGCGCACGTGAAGGAGGTGTTCGGCAGCGCCTGACTTGTTGGAGATGAACGTGCGCGAGGTCGCGGCTACGGAGGCCAGGGCAAGGTTCGCGGAACTGCTCCGCCAAGTGGAGTACGGAGAAACCGTAGCGATTACGCGCCACGGCAGGACCGTGGCGCACCTGACTCCGCCACCGCACCGCGACAGCGAAGCGCGGGAAGCGGCGGTGGCGCGATTTCGCGCGTGGCTGGAGCGCCGCCGCCCCGTCGGCGTGACGACCGACGAGATCCTGGACCTCATCCGCGAGGGTCGCCGCTTCTGAGCTTCGTTGTGGACGCATCCGTGGTTCCGCGCCAGGGAAGTTCCCGTGCAGACGGCGCTCCCCGCCGCGCGCAGGTGACAAGGGACGGAACCCGATAGTAGGCTCCCGCCTTTCCCTGCGACCGGCGAGCGATGACGGCGCGGACAGACCCGTTCGACGATGATGCCAGGATCTCCTGGTACCGGTCTCCCATCGACCGGGACGTCCTCGCGGAGTTGATGCGGCGCAGCGACCTGCGCGGCTGGCTCCAGACCGGCGGGCATCTCGGCGCGTACCTGGCGACGGGGATCCTCGCCTTCATGGCCTTCGGCAACGTCGACGGCGGGAACTGGTACTGGTCGGTGCCTGTGCTCCTCGCGGCGCTCTTCGTCCACGGCACGCTCGGGCAGTTCACGGGACTCATCGCGATCCACGAACTGATGCACCGCACGGTGTTCCGCACGAAGTCGCTCAACCCGTTCTTCGAGAAGGTGTACGCCTTCCTGTCCTGGTCCGACTATCTCTGGTACCGGGCGAGCCACGTGCGCCACCACCGGGCGACCTGCCACCGGGACCACGACGGCGTACTGGTCGGTGCCTGTGCTCCTCGCGGCGCTCTTCGTCCACGGCACGCTCGGGCAGTTCACGGGACTCATCGCGATCCACGAACTGATGCACCGCACGGTGTTCCGCACGAAGTCGCTCAACCCGTTCTTCGAGAAGGTGTACGCCTTCCTGTCCTGGTCCGACTATCTCTGGTACCGGGCGAGCCACGTGCGCCACCACCGGGCGACCTGCCACCGGGACCACGACGGCGAGGTGGTCCTGCCCCTGCGCTTCAGCCTGCGCAGCCGCCGCTTCTGGCTGGCCATGTTCGCGTTCTACCCGCCCGACGCCTGGGCGAAGCTCCGCACGGTGTGGCGCCATGCCCGCGGCCGCATCGACGGGGACTGGTACCGCCACGTCATCCCGGAGTCGAACGCCAACCTGCGGCGCCGGCACCGGAACTGGGCGCGCACGCTCCTCGTCGGCCACGGGCTGCTCGCGCTCGTGTTCGTGGCGACCGGAAACTGGTTCCTGATCGTGGTGTTCACCTTCGGCGCGTTCTACTGCCGCTGGCTGATCTTCCTGTGCGGCCAGCCCCAGCACTACGGGCTGAACTCCGACGTGCCGGACTTCCGTTACAACACCCGGACGTTCACCTGTTCGTGGTTGCCGGCGTTCTGCTACTGGAACATGCAGTACCACCTCGAGCACCACATGTTCTCCGCCGTGCCGTTCTATAACCTGCCGAAGCTGCGCAAGGCGATCGAGCACGACCTGCCGCCGGCGACGCACGGGCTGCGGGAAACGTGGCGTGAGATGCTCGCCATCCGCGCCCGGGCCATCGCGGACCCCGCCTACCGCCATACTCCCGCAATCCCCGCGGGCGGCGCATAGCGGCGACCCGGACCCGCCGGCCCTCCCGGGAAGACAAGAGCACCCCCGTGCCCAGCACCAGGGACCTGACCGCGCACGCGAAGTTCGCGTACTGGGTCGGCCAGGTCGCCGAAGGTCAGAAAGGCGCGATCTTCGCCCTCTTCCTGCTCTTCTACTACAACCAGGTGCTCGGCCTGTCCGGGAGCCTGTGCGGCCTCGCGCTGCTGATCGCCATGGCCGTGGACGCGATCACCGACCCGCTCATGGGCTCGATCACCGACCGCTGGCGCTCGCGGTGGGGCCGGCGCCATCCCTTCATGTACGCCGCCGCCGTCCCCATGGCCATCGCCGTCTACTTCACGTTCGATCCCTGGGTGGACTCGCAGGCCGGGCTGTTCGTCTGGCTCCTCGTGTTCGGCATCGCCGCCCGCATGCTCATGACGCTGTACTCCGTACCGCACATGGCCCTCGGCGCCGAGATGACCAACGACTACCAGGAGCGCACGGTCGTCGTCGCCGGCCGTTCGCTGTTCGGTTATCTCGGGCAGTTCCTCGTCTATTTCTTCGGCTTCGCCGTCTTCTTCGCGAGCAGCGCCGAGTTCGAGAACGGCCAGTTGAACTCCGCCGCCTATCCGCCCTTCGCGCTGCTGATGGGCGCGATCATGATCGTCTCGATCATCTACTCGGCGGCCGGCACCCATCACCTCATTCCGCGTCTGCAGCGCCCCGAGAAGCCGCAGGCGCACCCGGTCAGGCAGTTGCTCCTCGACACCGGCGAAGCACTGAGGAACCCGTCGTTCCGCTGGATCGCCGTCGGCTTCATCGTGGTGGCCGGACCCGTGGGGACCGGCATGGCCTTCGCCCTGTACATGAACACCTTCTTCTGGGAGGTGCCGCCCGAGGGGATGACCTACATCCTGCTCGCCACCCCGGTCGGCACGGCGATCGGTTACCTGTTCGCCCCGTTGCTCGCGCCCCATCTCGAGAAGCGGCAGTCGCTGATCCTCGGCGCGCTCGGTTGGGCCGTCTTCGCCGTCGCGCCGGTGTGCCTGCACTACGCCGGCTTCTTCCCGGCGCCAGGCACCACGGGCGTGGTGGTGGGTCTGTCGGTTTTCGCGTTCCTGGCCGGGCTGGTCGTTTCGCAGGTCGGGGTCGCGGTCGGCTCCATCCTCGGCGACGTGTCCGACGAGCAGGAACTCGTCAACGGCAAGCGCCAGGAAGGCGTGTTCTACGGGGCCTACGCGTTCGTGAACAAGGCGACCGGCGGGATCGGCAGCGCCTTCAGCGGCTTCATCCTGGACCTCATCGACTGGCCACGGGGCGAACACGTCCAGTCCGCGGCGGACATCCCGCCGGACGCGCTCTTCGCGCTGGCGATGGTGGCGGGGCCCGGGCTCGCGCTCGGCTTCATCCCGGCGGTGTGGTGCTTCATGCACTACCGCCTCGACCGCGAGAAACACCGTGCCATCGTGGCCGAACTGGACGCCCGGAGAGCCGCTGGAGATACTCCCCTGCCGGTGACCGCCGGCCCCACCTGACCCTCTACAACCCGGAAAACCCCCATGGCAACACTCAAGTTCGGCACGCTCGGCGCAGCACGGATCACCCCGAGGGTCCTCGTGGAGCCCGTCGCGGAAGACCCCGAGGTCGAGATCAGCGTGGTCGCGGCGCGCGACCGCGGGCGCGCCGAGGAGTTCGCCGCGCAGCACGGCATCGGCCGCGTGGCGGACAGTTACGAGGCGGTGGTCGAAGACCCCGACATCGACGCCGTGTACGTCCCCCTGCCCGTGACGCTGCACTGCGAGTGGACCGTGAAGGCCCTTGAGG
>VXNE01000502.1 GCA_009840715.1 Gammaproteobacteria bacterium | reverse complement strand
CAGGTTTCCCAGTGACTCATGGGGCAGGCCGAGCGCGGGCTCAGACTGGTGCTGGGTCTTTAGCTCAGCTGACGTCCCTTCGCGCAGGCGTCTGACCTTCACTTCCGCAACTTCGCCGGCAGCCGGTAGGCCAAGGTCTGTCGGGGTTGGCGCACACCGATTTGTGGAAGTTGTCCAACGATTCGAGGGCAGGCATTGATATGACCGGCGGTTGAACGCGAGGATTCCGTAGACTGCGGTCGCCCGCGCGGCGCACCGCAGACAGTGACGCGATACTGGAACGATGCCGATGCCCGCTGACCTGCCGAACTCGAGCTTCACCGCCAGGCGGCTGCCGGACAAGCCGGATACGATCGCCCCCGACGGCTCGGAGGTGCGGGTGCTGCCGGCTCTGGACGGTGGAAGCGCTGCGCATTTCCGGCTGGAGCCCAACATGGTCTCACGGGCCGGCCGCCATCGCACGGTCGGGGAAATCTGGTACATCCTCGAGGGGCGAGGCGAGATGTGGCGTCGGGACAGCGTGCGGGAAGAGGTGACCCCCCTCGCGCCCGGTCTCTGCCTGACGATTCCGGTCGGCACCTCGTTCCAGTTCCGGGCCGCCGGTGACACCGCACTCTCGATGTTCGCTGTCACGATACCGCCATGGCCCGGCGGTTCCGACGACGAGTGGATCGAGGTCGCCCCATGCTGGCCGGTTCCGGCCTGACACGCCGACTTTGGGGGATACCGGGAAGCGAGGCTGCGCCAGCATTCCATCGAGTGCGGGATGTGCTCAAGCCGACGTCCCGCATCCGACTAGGGCCGACCGCCTCCGGCACCGAGGGTAGAACCGCGCTGTAGTTCGACCTGGGTGCGCGGGCAAGGTCCGGACGTCGCCGCTGACGGCCCGGATGGCTCACGTGCCTGTCTTGACAGGGCTAATGCGTTCACGAGTCAGGCCGTGCGCTTTCGCTATACGGTTCTTACTCTACGCGCGGTCTCGACGAAAAAGAGGGGGAAGCCCGCTCCGGACCTTGTCAACCGCGATTGATCGGCCGACGGGCCTGACCGGCTCTCGGTTGCCGGCCTCGCGTACGTGCCCGCCTCTGCCGGCTGGCTCTACCTCGCTGTGGTGGTGGATGTCCGGAGCCGTCGGGTCGTGGACTGGTTGATAGCGAGAAAGATGCCGACCCAGCTGGTCGGGGACACACTGTGACGATGGGGGTCACACGCGCCGCCAGCCGAAGCGTGGGCTGATCCACTACTCGGACAGCGAGTGTACCAGAGCCGGTTTCCTTCGGGTAGCATGACTCGAACACCGCATAGCCGCTTCCGGAGGTCTGCGTAGGGGTGGCCATCCTTGGGTAGCTTCCGGGATCCGGCCATCGACTTCCGGCTCACGAGTGAGGCCACAACGCCGGGGATTGTCTCAAGAGGCTGAAGACTGTCGGGTGACAGCGGGTCATGAGCGTCCAATTCCGGGAGGAGTCATGAGAGTACTCGTCAGTGCCGTCCTGGCCGCCGGCCTCGGGGCGACCCCCGCGTTCGCCGCTACGATCCTCCACTGTGGGAGGCTCGTCGACGTCCGTTCGGGTGAGATCCTCTCGGAGATGAGCGTGATCGTGGACGGATCCACCATCCAGGCTGTCCAGCAGGGCTTCGTGCCCGGATCCGACGGGGACACGATTGTAGATCTCCGTACACACACCTGCATGCCCGGGCTGATCGACAGTCACGTGCATCTCACCAGCGAGTACAGTGACCAGTCAGATATAGAGACCTTCCGGCTGAATCCGGCCGACTACGCGTATCGGAGTGTCGGCTTTGCCGAAAAGACCCTGCTGGCCGGCTTCACCACAGTGCGCGACCTGGGTGGGAGCGCGAATGTGAACGTCTCGCTGCGGAGCGCCATCGGCAGCGGGCTGATCTCGGGACCCCGCGTCTACACCTCCGGCCGGAGCCTTGCCAGCACCGGAGGGCATGCGGACCCCACCAACGGGATGCGGATGGATTTGGTCGAGGAGCCCACACCTGAGGACGGTGTGGTAAACGGCCCCGAAGACGCGCTCCGGGCCGTCCGGCAGCGCTACCAGGATGGTGCGGACCTCATCAAGATCACCGCGACGGGCGGGGTCCTCAGCGTCGCATCCAGCGGCCAGAATCCGCAGTTCACCGAGGAGGAGATCCGGGCCATCGTCAGGATCGCCGAAGACTACGGATTCCGCGTGGCGGCCCACGCCCACGGCGCGGAGGGAATCAAGCGTGCCGTCCGGGCCGGCGTCGCCTCGATCGAGCACGGGACCTATCTGGACGACGAGGGAATCGAACTTATGAAGGAGCACGGGACCTACTACGTCCCGACGATCACGGCGGGTTGGTGGGTCGCCGACCAGGCCCGGATCGACGGTTTCTTTCCGGAAGTCGTCCGCGGCAAGGCAGCCGAGATCGGACCGCTCATACAGGACACCTTCGCGCGGGCCTACCACGCCGGCGTGAATATCGCCTTCGGAACCGACACCGGCGTCTCCGCACACGGCGACAACGCTCTCGAGTTCCGGTACATGGTGGAGGCCGGGATGCCGGCAGTGGAGGCCATCCAGGCCGCCACGCTCGGGGCGGCGATCCTTCTCGGCGTCGACGGTCGGCTCGGCAGGGTTGAGCCCGGCGCGCTTTCCGACATCATCGCTGTTCCCGAAGACCCCAGAGACGACATCACGACGATGGAGCGCGTCAGCTTCGTGATGAAGGACGGCGTGATCTACAGGCGGCCCGACTAGGGATCCCCGTGCTTCGAGCTTCAGCAACGAGGCGTGGTCGAGCTCACCGAACGGCCGTGAACGGCTGGCTCGGTGGATCCGGAGCATTCGGGCATCTCACCGAGCCGCCGGGCGCTCGCCCGCATGCTTCCTCAACCGTGGAGCATGCCTTCGGCCCCGACGCGAGTCGCCTCCTGCAGTGAGCCCGGTTGGTGTCACCATCGGACTGCCACGTCCGGGAGGCCATAGTGCCTGCTCGGTCAACTTCACCGGCACGTCCGATGTCGCTTGTCGGCGCGGGCCGCAGGTTCCGCAGTGACGGCGCATCCAAACTGGCTAGGCGTGTCCGTCCCGCCGGAGGAAGAGCGAGAGTCGTGGAGCAACTGAAGATCACCCGCCTTATCGGGCGGGCGCCGTGGCGGGAAGCCGTCACCTACCGGGACACATGGCCCCATGAGTACGTCCTCAGCGGGAAGGACGGCCAGCGCGAGCTGTTCGAGGTGGTCTGCGCCCGCCTGCGGGCCGGTGAGGGCGTGTCCGGTACATTCTTCGGCCGGACCAACACCTACCTCTTCATCGGCGACTACAAGTACTGGCTGATGACGCCCTGCGACCGGGTCGACCTCGACGACGGGCAGGAGTACGTCTTGAACCGGGCGCGTCTCTACCGCGACCGGCGCGACTTCGTGATCCAGCCGGGAGACTCCGGGAGCCCCCAGGACTACCCGGAAAACCCGGGTCGCGTCCCGTAGGGGCGGGAGGTCGTCTTCAGCGTCCGAAGAGCCTCGCGACCGTCCCGACCACGATGCTGAAGGTGGCCGCGAAGCTCTCCGAGCCTCCCTGGCCGGGTCCTTCGCCGCCCTCTCCGGCCTCGGTGCCGAGTGCGGCGAGCGCGAGGGCCACGGTTCCCGCCGCGATCCCGGCGCCGAGCGTCACGCTCCGCACGACCGAGAAGTTGCGCACCTCGATGCTCGCGACGCCATCGCGGGCAACCCGGAGAGTGTCGTAGCGGAGCACTTCGCGAAACGTGCCCGCGAACTGCCGCGTCTCCGTTTCGAGCGCGAGGGTGTCGCCGGCGCTCACGACGAGCCCCTCAAGCGCCACGGTCCCGGCAGGGGAGCCGGGGCCGGTGACCGCAGCCTCTACCGGTACGCGCACCCTCGCCACGGAACCCACCAGCGGCTCCTCGACGAGCCTGTAGGTATAGCAGCCGGAGAGGAGGAACGCGGTGCCGGGGACGGCGAGGGACAGGACGCGACGGATCTTGTGCATCGGACAAGAACGCGGCATATAAATCACACGTCTATAGTCCGTTATGGTTGCATCTGCACTGCATGCCTGCGCCCGGAAGTCCACCCGCGGAGCGGGGCAGGGCACCCCAGCCTTGTCGCAGGGCCAGGCCGACATGCCCGGGTCCCGGGAGCGGTTCCCGGCTCAGCCGCCGCATCCCTGGCCGTTCAGGTGGCAGTTGGCCCGTATCTCGATGATCGAGATCGGGAGCATCGTGCCGGGGCTCGACGAGGCGGCGGAAACGGCTTGCCACTTGGGGTCCGTGATTCCCCAGCGGTACATGTCCGCCAGTCGGAGCCCCTGTAGCATCACATTCACCCGGCGTGTGTGCCGGAGCATCTCCATCTCCGGGATCTGGCCGTCGTAGGGCGTCAGTCCGTCGAGCGCGCGGATCCGGTTGACGTGCGTGGCGAAAGCGCCGGAATCCCCCTCCGCGAGTGCGTTCTCCGCCAGGATCAGGTGCATCATGCGCGCCGAGGCCAGCGTGAGGGGCGGATAGACCCCGCCCTTCTCGAGGTAGCTCCCCCCCTTCCAC
>VXNE01000222.1 GCA_009840715.1 Gammaproteobacteria bacterium | reverse complement strand
CCCAGGTCGTCTGGGCGGACCCGGTATCGGAACAGCAGCCGCCTGCTGCCCCCGCCTGCCACGTACTGTGCGGCACGGGTCCCGGACCCGATCCGTAGCGGCAGCGAGATATCCCCCCGGACGTGCACCGGTTCGCTGAACCGCACCGGGATGTCGACGATCTCGTCGCGGCCGAACGAGCCGTCCGGCCCCGGGTTGCTTGCGAACGTGGTGGCCGCAAGTGCTCCGGACTCCGCTTCGGGGACCGACGGAGGCTCGAACGCGCCGTTCACGTACCAGGCAGGGTATTCGAAGCCAGGCGGATACGACAGGTCGGCAGGGTTGCCGCCGCGGTCGCGGATCCTGGCCCCGTTCAGGCGTATCACACCGGACCCGTACGCGGCGTCCACCACTCCGGCTCGTAGCGCCATCCGGTCCGCCGGCTGCACGACGTACTCGAACACCAGGTCCCGGCGATAGTGCTCGATCCCGCCGGGCTCCACGAAGTCGAATACGCGGCTGACGGGGCCGAGACGCGCCTCGACGGAAGGCGCGCCTCGCGACACATCGACGGACACCGGCTCGTCATACCGGATCACGAACAGCATCGACTCGCCGGCGCCGATGCCACGCGCGCCGTGTCGGCGAATCCCCTGGGCGAAGTTGGCCGACACGATGGTGGGACGCGAGTCCCTGCCGCCACCGCGCACGCGCCGGCCGGCCCCGTCCGGCAAGGCATGAGCGCCGAGATCCAGTGTTGCCACGTTTCCAGAGGCGTCTCGAATGGCGGCCCCGTCGGGGAGCGACAGGGCGTCCGCGGGGATGCCGATGCCGTCGGTGTCGAGGTCGCCCGCCCGTACGAAGTAGTTGAAGTACAGGCCGTTTCCGGCTGCCTTGGCGAGGATGATCCTTCGGGTCTGCCTCCCGAGAGTCAACGTCAGGGTCGCGGCGTCGTCCACCTCGACGTACTCGCTGAATCCGACGCGGATCTCGAGGCGATCGTTCTGACGGAGCGCCTGGTCTCCCGGCACGGGCCAGCGGTCCCGCCACGCGTCCACCGTGAGCCCGGCAACCGTGGGCGGCGTGGCATCCGCCGGGTCGCCATGGACGCGGTATCTCGAACGATCGTGGCTCGGCGGCAAATCCAGATCGACCAGGTTACGCCCGCGGTCGCGGATCCGGCCGCCCTGCACGCGAAGCGGGTCGTCGAACGTGATTCCGTCGCCGTCCCGGTCCCCCCGGCCGACCCGATACTCGAAGTGGAGCGCGGCGGGCTCCCGCTGGCGCAGGGTCGCGAGCCGTGGGCGGCCGCCGACGTTGAGGCGCATGCGCGGCGCACCCTCTACCATGACCGGCTCGTTGAATGCGGCGGTAACGACGATGGGCTCCCCGAGGGAGAAACGGTCCCCGACGGCTGGCGGCGACACCGAGAGCGCGTCGATGCGGGCCGGGCGGTCCATGGTCCCGTCCACTTTGAGGTCCGGATCGTCTCCGTCACTGTATCCGGCGAGCGCGAATGTCCATGGCAGCCCGTCCACGCGGCAGTCGCCCTCCGTCAGGTGCAGGGTACCGGTCGGTATGCGTATTCCGTCCGCGTCGTAGTCCTCGTCGGTGATGAAGTAAGTGAGGAACACGGAGTTCGGATGTACGCCGTACCCGCTGCTGGCGAACCGGGACTGGCCCCCGATGTCCAGCTCCAGCTCGAACGTTCCTTCACAGTCGAACGGCACGAGCGAGCGCCGATACCCGAACACGGAGAAGTAGTCGCCGCTGACGAAGGCGTCGCGTGCCTCTGGTGGTGGTAGAACGAGGGCCTGGTATCTGAGCGGAAAGGACGCGTCCGACCTCCAAAGGACGGTCGCGCCCCGGTCCCGCAGCACGGGCACGTGCGTACGCACCGACTCGGCATCCAGCGGATTGCGCAGGACGTTGATCCATGTCCCGGATGCCAGCGCCTCGTTCTCGGCCAGCGGCGACAGATCGGTGATCGAGTTCTCCCACGCATCGATGCGCGTGAGTTCCGTCAAGCCCGCCAGCGCGGACAGGTCGGCTATGTCGTTGCGCTGCATGTAGAGCGCCCAGAGCCTCTCGAGACCCGCCAGCGAGGAGATGTCCGAGACCGCATTGTCGGCGACATCGAGCACTCTGAGTCTCTTCATCCCGCGTACGACCGAGATGTCGGAGACCGCGTTTCCAGCCAGCAGGAGGTGCGCGAGGTTTTGCATTCGCGCGAGTGGGGTGATGTCCGAGATCCGTGCGTGGCTCAGGTTGAGCGAGCCCACGCGGGAGAGGCCAGCCAGCGGCCCAAGGTCCTTGACCGGATTTCCGGAGAGGATCAGATGCACCAGCCGCGTCAGCGAGGCGAGGGGCGCCAGGTCCACGACTCCCGTATCCACCAGCTCCAGCTGTTCCAGTTGGGTCATCCGCGCGAGCACCTCGAACCGGGCATGGGGGGCGGCCCGGATCTGCAGGGACCGGAGGCGTGGAATCTCCACCAACGGCGCGAGTTCAGACAGGAGCGGACCGCCCACGCGCAGCCACTCCAGCCTGAACAGACCGGTAAGCGGCGAAAGGTCTCGTACCTTCGTGTTGGCCAGACCGAGGAAGCTCAATTGAGTCAGGCCGGCCAATGGACCGGGGTCGTAGACCGGGTTGTCGTCGAGGTCCAGGTGTGCCAGCCGAGGGAGAGACGCCAGCGGCGAGACGTCGGTGATGTCGTTCCGGTCGAGGTAGAGCGCGGCGAGGTTGGTTGCGTGCTCCAGGCCTGCGAGGTTGGCGATGCGACGTCCGCTGGCATCGAGGGACTGCAGGGTCGCCATCTCGGCGCCGGAAATCGCCGCTCCGGGCTCCTTCCCCAGTGCCTCTTCAAGGGCCTCCCGCAGCCTTCTGTCCAGGAAGTCCACAGCCGTGACCTGGACCGCTCCGGCGGAGGATCCCGACTGGGCATCCCTGGCCGTCCCCGCACCGACCGAGGCCGGGACACCTGGACCGGTTGGCGCTGGCGCTACTGTCGCCCCGACGAGCTTCTCCGGGTCCGGGGCCGGACGCTCCGATGCGGTGACTGCGAGCGCCGCCAAGGTCGCGGCCATGACGGCGAGAGGAGCCCTCGATCGCCGGCGTGCGCTACTCGTCGAGCGTACCGAGGACCAGCGCGCTGGATGGTTCCGGAGCGCCTGGCGAGACCTTTTCGGCCTCCCAGCCTCTCGATACAGACGTTGCGCCAAGGCGAACCTCGCTGCATGCATGAAGGAAGCAACCGGAGCGGTCATCGGCAGGGATGTAGGGTCGGAACAGCATACTGCATCCTGTCGCGGGGCCTCGGACACGAGTGGCCAAATGGGGCGTGCAGGGTCCGGCGGAGCGACGGATGTAAAGGGGAGGGACCCCTGCCGTTGTATGATCCGGCGGCGGGGCCCCGTAGTTCAATGGATAGAACGATCGCCTCCTAAGCGATAGATGCAGGTTCGATTCCTGCCGGGGCTGCGAGTCCCTCTTGGCGCCTTTTTCGGATCGGACACGACCCCTGGAAGTAGCAGTGCCACGGCAAGCGTCACTGGACGGCATCACGGCGGTCGTCCCCGTCCTCGATGACGCGGAGCACCTGGCACGACTCCTTGCGCAACTCGCGTCGTGGCCCGGGCTGGAAGTGGTGGTGGTCGACGGCGGGAGCCGGGACGATCCGTTCGCGGTGTGCCGGCGCTTCGGCGTGCGCTGCCTCGCGGGCGCACCGGGCCGGGGAGGGCAGTTGCGCCGCGGCGGCGAGGCCGCCGGGGGCGAGTGGCTGTGGCTGCTGCACGCGGACGCCGAGGTCACGCCGGACCTGGCCGGGGCGCTCGAGGAGGCGACGCGCACTGCTTCCTGGGGCCGGTTCGACGTGCGCCTGTCGGGCGCCTCGCCGCTCCTGCGGACGATCGCCTTCCTGATGAACTGGCGTTCCGGCGTCACCGGCATCTGCACCGGGGACCATGGCATCTTCGTCTCGCGCGCGCTCCTCGACACGGTCGGCGGCGTGCCGGACCAGCCCCTGCTGGAGGACGTGGAACTCTCGAAGCGGCTGCGCCGCCGCGCGCGTCCGGCGCGTGTGAAGGCACGTCTCGGGTCGTCGGGGCGGCGGTGGGAGCGGGCCGGGGTCTTGAGGACGGTGGTCTTCATGTGGTGGTTGCGGCTGCGCTACTTCCTCGGGGCCCGTCCGGCCGACCTCTACCGGCGCTACTACGGCAGCGCTGCGGGCGAAGCGCCGGGGCTGCCGCGGGTCGCCGTGTTCGCCCGCGCGCCGGAGCGCGGGCGCGTCAAGACCCGGCTGGTGTCGTCGCTGGGCGAAGACCGTGCTTTCGACGCGTACGTCGAGCTTGCGGAGACGACGCTGGCCGCGGTCGCGAACGGTGACTTCGACGCCGAGCTCTGGTTCGCCGGGGCGCGCAATGCAGCGCTCGTGGGCTGGGCGGAGCGTTTCGGTATGCGCATGGTCGAGCAGCCGGAAGCCGATCTCGGCGAGCGGATGCTGGCGGCGCTGCGCGCGGGCGCGCGGGTGGTCGTCGGCACGGACATTCCGCGGATGAGTTCCGCGTACATCGAAGATGCCCTGCGCCGCCTGGCGGGCGCCGACGTCGTGCTCGGGC
>VXNE01000392.1 GCA_009840715.1 Gammaproteobacteria bacterium | reverse complement strand
GACGAGCCCCGCCCCTACACCAGCGACGCCGCGAAACCCTGAATGTCGCGGACCGTGGCGCGGCAGACATGGGGCAGCGCGCCCCAGTACTCCGTGTCGCCGCCGTGATGCGTGCCGTTGACGGTGCGGCTGATCGTCGGGACCCCCGCCGCCATCAGCTTGCGCGCGTAGATGAGACCCTCGTCGCGCAAGTTGTCGAGTTCGTTCACGGATACGGTGTGCGGGGGCAGGCCGACCAGGTCGTCCGGCGTTGCGTGGTAGGGCCAGGCCAGCGGGTTGCTCGCGTTGGCTCCGCCCGGGTCGTAGGCCGTGGCCCATTGCTGCGTCAGCTTCGCGACGCCCATCAGGTCGTTCTCCACCGCCGAGACGAGCTCCGGGGGCGGGGGATCGTAGGTGCCCGAGATGTAGGGGCAGCACGAGTAGACGCCGGCGATCTGCTCGATCCAACCCTCGCGGTTGGCCTTGAGCGCGGTGGCCAGGCAGAGGTTACCGCCACCCGATTCGCCCGAGATCACCAGGTTTCCGATGCCGAGCGCATCCCGGTTCCGGTAGGCCCACTGAGTGGCGCTCGCGCAATCGTTCAGGCCGGCGGGGAAGGGATGGTTGCCGAGCTTGCCCGCCGCATTGCGGAACTCGACGCCGATGACGCACAGCCCGCTCGCCGCTAGTTCATCCCGCCACCGCACGTACTGCGGATCGCGCGCGCTCATCAGGACCATGCCGCCGCCGTGTGTGTGCAGGATGGCGGGCAACACTCCAGTCCTCCCCTCGGGCTCATGGATGTAGAGACGGACCTCGTTGCCGTCGACGCCCCCCGTGGCCTCGGTACGGCGGGACACGCCAGCGACGGGCGGCAAGCTGGCGAATATCCCTGCATAGAGCGCATCGCTCATGGCCTCCGCTTCGGCAATGCCGTCGAGGATGTCCTCGAGCGAGGGATCGCCACTGTCGGCGGCCATCTCGCCCCAGCCGGAGAGCCCGTACTCCTCCAGTACTGCGCGCAGACGCGGGTCGAGCCGCGGGTCGGTGGCGAGGGTCAGGGTCGGATCGCCAAGTCTGCCGGGAAGGTTGGGAGAGGATGAAGTCATTTGCAGTACGTCCTCCGAAACGTCGTCAAGGAAGTCGGCTACATCACGGCGGGTTCCGGCGACTCCAGCCCGAGGCTCTGCATCATCAGGTCGTTCCAGTCGGACGTGAAGAGGCGTTCCGGCTTGATCTCAAGCCAAACCATACCCGGCGCCGCCACCATCTGCGCGGTCCGCCGTTCGAGGTTGTACGTGCCGAGCTTCCGCATCAGCCGAGGCGCCATCTCTTCGTGCACCGCCGGGTCATCGTGCACCGTGCACACCCCGCGCAGGCTGATGCAGCGGTCCCGCCCGAGCCCCGTCCCCAGGACCGACACGACGATGCACATGTTCGGGTTGCGCCGTATCGCAGCCATGCGCGGCAAGTCGCTCGGACCGCCGATCCAGACGCTGCCCTGGTGCCAGACGAACGAGACCATCGTCCCGGCGCTGTTGCCGTCCCGGGTGTTCCAGATCATCGTGCATTCCCGCTGGGTCTCGAGGATCTGCTCCATCAGTTCGGGGGTCAGCAGCTTCGCGCCCATGCTTGGGGAGTTGCCTTCGTCCTTCATGCACTCTTTCCTCCGATTGCGGTGAGCAGCCGACGCGCCAGCCACCGGTGCGTGGCGATGGCGGGTCCTTCCTGGAGCGGGCTCATCAGGCCCGGCTCGGCCCGGCTCGACCGGACCGCCCGAGAGATGCCCCGGTCGAACACCGTCGAATCCTGGAAGTTGATCCTGTTCGGCCCCTCGGGGTCCGCGTATTGCTCCGGCGTGTATTCCTCCGCAGCGAACTCGGGAGGCGCCACGCTGAACATGGCGACCCGGGTCCTGTCGACCGAGATGGGCCAGTTCGCCTGGATGCTGAGCATGGCAGGTGTCGGCATCAGGAAGTTGGCCGGAAACGTAATGGTCATCTCGAACGCTGGACGTCTCCGGCCGACCATGCCGATCTCGTCCTTGTCGGGCTCGAAGCCGTACCACCTGGTGTAGTACTCGAGATCGAGGCCGAGCACCTGCCGGGCCCAGTACCCGCCGCACGTCGTCGGCTCGGTCATCGAGAGTGGTTCGTAGACCCGCATCGCCTCCGGGTGCACTCCTGGGCCGTGGTAGACGTCACCGTTCTCCATCGCCTGCTTCCAGTTCGTGTTCCACACGTCGACAAAGACGTTGTTGCAGACGAGGTCCTCCCGGTCGCAGAAACGGAAGTAGGGCGCCAGGCCCTCGAGCCGTGGCGCAAGAGCCGCCGCGTCGTCGTCGAAGTTCACGAAGACGATGCCGTTCCAGACCTCCACCCGGAACTCGGGGAGCGCGATCCGCGCCTTGTCGAAGCCGGCGTTGTCCGCCATGAAGGGCGCGCCGGCGAGCTTGCCGTCGAGCCCGTAGGTCCACAGGTGGTACGGGCACTGGAAGCGCTTCACGTTGCCGCGCTCCCCGTCCTCCGTGACGGGAACGGCGCGGTGCCGGCAGACCGACGAGAGGGCCCGGACCTTCCGGTCCTCGCCCCGCACGAACACGATCGGCTCGCCCAGGATCTCCCACGCGAAGTAGTCGCCCGGTTGCTTCAGCCACGCCGTGTGCCCGACCGCGATCCACTCCTTCCTCCAGACGTGTTCGAGTTCCAGCTCGTACACCTCGGGCGAGTAATAGTGGAAGAGGTCCGGCGTTCGCGGTTGATCGTTCGGAGTCGCGAGATAGGCTTCGAGCGACTCGCGGATCTGCTCCAGCCCCGATCTCATGGTGTTCTCCGCCTGACGTTCCCCGGGCGCACGGGTCAGGAATCCGCCAGTTCCGCCGCGCGCCAGGTCTCGTACTCCATGGCCACGAGTTCCCGATACGGGTCCCCCGCCATCTCCCAGGTACCGCTGAAGCCCTTGGGCAAGACTACGTGGCCTCCCGCCTCCGTTTCCATGGACGTTCCACCTGCGGGCGTCAGGATCAGCTTGCCCTCGAGCACGTGTATGTACTCATCGTAACCGTAGTCCTCAAGCTCGAACTTGGCCGGCGAGGACTCGTACACGATCATGACGATGTCCCCCTGGAACACCAGGCTCACCCTGGGCTTGCGCTCGGCCGGTACAACGATGCGCCGTGGATTCCCGGTCGCGTTCGCCACTGCGAAGGGAACCTCCACCAGGTCTCCGCCGGCCAGTTTGACCGGGTCTATGCGCAGGGGCGCGCCTTGCAGCTTCTTCCGTTGCATGTCCGCCTCCGATAGCTTCACATGGCGTTCAAGCGTGGTCGCCAAGTCCCACTGCCGGCTCGCCCGGCGCCCACCTCTTCAGGACGGGAACGATCACCAAAAGGCTCGCCAGCAACGCCAGGGAGCCGCCATAGATCATCGGGCTGTAACTGCCCTGCACGAGCATGAGACTTGCCGCGGCCGGTCCCACGGCGCCACCCGCATAGAAGAGCAGGTTGGCCGCGTTGACCAGCCTGCCCGAGGCATCCACCTTGGCGAACAGGCCGAAAAAGAACGTCAGCGCGACGTTGCCGGCGACGTAGGAAACCACGGTCGCCGCCACGTAGGCGGCCGGGGTGTAGAACAGCGCCACGGCGTAGCCGAGCCCCATGATCGAAAAGCCGCCTATCAGGGCTGCGGCATCGCCCACCTTGCCGTCCATCCAGGCGGCCAGCGCGCCCCCGAGCATGCCGCTGACAGCCCCCACCGAAAGGACAAGAGCGATGCCCCAGGGGCCCAACCCCGAATCGACGCCGATACGCTCCCAATACGCCCAGTACGCGCCGGCGACCGTGGACTGGACTAACAGCCCCAATGCCAGGAGCAGCACGGGCACGGTCAACATGCCCAGGAGGCCCAGTTGCGCGGCCGGGACGTCCGGCTGCCGGCCGTATCGGGGAAACCACGCCAGGGCGATAACCAGCGCCACCAGCGAGACCGCCGCAATGCCGAGGAAGGGCCCTGTCATACCGGAGTACTCCAGCAAGGCGGGCATTCCCAGGAACCAGATGAGGCCGGACGCAGACATGCTGGCCATGACGATCCCGTAGACACGTGTGGGCCGTTCCACCCTCGAGATGGCCGCATACACCGCACCCAGGATCACTCCCGCCGCCAGTCCGGTGACGACGCGTGTCACGATCATCAGCGTCGTGCTTTCGAGCCACGCGGCGAGAAAGTCGGAGAGCACGGCCACCAGGGCAGCCGAGAGCACCGTCGTTCGCAGGTTCCAGCGATGTACCGTGATGGCTGCGACCCATAGCATCCCCATCGTCGCGAACAGTTGCAGCGACGAGATCTGTCCCGCCAGCTCCGGGGACCAGCCGAAGTCGTCGACAAAACCGCCGACGAGAAACGGCATGGCGTTCCAGTAGGCGACTCCCGCGACGCTCAACGCGACCAGGGTGACGATCGACCGCAACTCGTTGACGCCGCTCTCCTCTGTCGTCATGTCAGGTCCGTCTCAGCGCGGGAGGATATCCCCAAGGCGACCGTAGGGGACGGGCTTGTCCCGTCCCGTCTCGAATGCATACACGGCGCCGGAGGGCTTGTCCCGTCCCGTCTCGAATGCATACACGGCGCCGGAGGGCTTGTCCCGT
>VXNE01000245.1 GCA_009840715.1 Gammaproteobacteria bacterium | reverse complement strand
TACACGCTGCGGACCGCCAAGCGGGACCATGCGAGCCGCAGCCAGGAGATCGCGATACGGGACCTTGCGTGGCTTTCGCCGAGTGCGTACCGGTCGCTGTGGAGCTTCATCGGGCGCCACGACCTGGTCGGCAGCGTCCGCTGGGACAACGCGCCGTCGGACGACCCCGCCGTCGAGTACTTCATGGAACCGCGGATGCTGCATACGCGAGACTACGAGGGATTCTGGCTGCGGGTCGTCGATGCGCCCGCGGCCCTGGCCGGGCGGGGCTGGGACGCGGACGGGGAACTCTCGCTCGCGATCTCCTGGCTGCGGCTCGCATGGTCCCGCTTGGCGGTCCGCAGCGTGTAGATCGCGTAACCGTCGGGGCTGCCGTCGGCGTCGCGCGAGACGGCGATGTGGATCGGCCCCTCGGCGTCGTCCTCGTCAAGGGCGTTGTTCAGCCAGAGCGGACGGGCGCGGTGCAGGTAGCACATGCGGTCGCCGATGAAGGCGATGTAGACCTGCTTTGCCAGGTCGTAGCCCGATGCCACGTCCAGGCGCTCGACCCTACTCGACCCGGCATCGCCGTCGTAGAAGCCGATGTCCGCTGTGTCCACGCGGTAGTTCCGCAGCACGGACACCATCGAGTACCCGTAACGCTGGTAGATCGCGGCCTGCGAGGCCCAGAGCGACGCCACGGCCTGGCCACGTTCACGCATGTCCCCGAACGCCTGTGTCGTGATGCGGCGAACCAGCCCTTGGCGGCGGTACTCGGGCAGCGTGCCAACCGCCGACACGCCGCCCATGGGAACGGCCGTGCCGTTGGCGCGCATCGTGAACGGGATGGTGGAGTAGCTTGCCACGAGACGCGATCCGTCGAACGCGCACACCGTCCACTCCGGGCGGGTAGTGGCGGTGATCGTGTTCTCGGCGCCGTCGCCGTGCTGGCCACCGTAGACGTAGCTCGTGAGCAGGCCGAGCTGGTCGAACTCCTCGGTGCTCACGGGGCGCAGTTCGATGGGCATGGGCGTTCCCCTGTTGATTCCTGCGCGTCGACGCCAGACGCCGGCACGGCTGTTCCTGGCGCATGTTCGCAGAGTTGATTGACCGCCGTCACCATACAGGTAACGTCCGCGCCATGTCCTACGCACGACAACTTCCCGAGGCGACCCGCATGCGCGCGGAGGCGATGGGGGATGACGGGTCGCGGTGGATCGCCGCCCTCGACGCGTCGATGGCGCACCTGGAGGAAACCTGGGTTGCGCGTTTCGGCACGGTGTTGCGAGGGGGGTCGGAGAGCCTGGTGGCGGAGGCCACGCTGGCGGACGGGCGCGAAGCCGTCGTCAAGGTCGGCCTGCCCGCATACGGCGACCTCTCTGGCGAGGCCAGGGTCTACGCGCTCGCCGGCGGTCGCGGTTACGCGGAACTCCTCGCCTGGGACCGGTCGGTCAACGCGTTGCTACTCGAACGGCTCGGGGCGCCGCTTCGGGACGCTTTCGCCACCACCGAGGCGCAACTGGCGGCCCTATGCCGCACGCTCGAGGATGCCTGGGTGACGGTGCCCGACGCCCAGGGGCTGATGACCGGAGCCGAGAAGGCGCGCTGGCTCAAGGACTTCATCGAGGAGAAGTGGTCTGCGCTGGGGCGGCCTTGCGATCGCGCGACGAGGGACCGGGCGCTCTCCTTCGCCGAGGAGCGGGAGGAGGCCTTCACGCCGGCCAATGCCGTACTCGTCCACGGCGATGCCCACGCGGAAAACGCGCTGCTGGCACCGTCGCTGGCCGGCGGCCGCTTCAAGTTCGTGGATCCGGACGGACTCCACGCGGAAAAGGCCTGCGACCTGGCCGTGCCGATGCGCGAGTGGAGCACGGAACTGCTTGCCGGGGACACCGGCCGCCTGGCGCGGGAGCGGTGCGAGATGCTGGCCGCGGCGACCGCTGTCGACGCCACGGCGATCTGGCAGTGGGGTTACATGGAGCGGGTCTCGACCGGGCTCACGATGCTCGACATCGGGATGCGGGAAGAGGGGCTCGAGTCGTTGGCGGTGGCGGAGCGGATACGGCGCTCGTAGGTCGCGTCAGCGCTTCGGCACCCCGTACAGGTACCGTGTGTTCACCTCCGCCTCGTTCCCGTCCGGGTCCATCATGAAGAGCGCGCGGCCCTTGCCCCGTTCGCCCATCGGCCCCCGGGTGAAGATGTTCGCCGCGGCCGCGCGGGCGGCGACGGCGTCGAAGTCGTCCTCCGTCACGCTGAAGGAGAAGTGCATCGGTCCGCCGCCCCGGTGACGCCCCGAGTGCCCTTTCACCTGCAGCACGACGTGGCTGCGCTCGCACTGCAGGTAGGCCCGCTCCTCGTTGCGCGAGACGACCGGAATCCCGATGAGGTGCTCGTAGAAGTCGACGGCCTTCGCGAGGTCGTTGACGTCTAGGAAAATCTCTTCGATGCCGATGACCGCCATACGAACCCCCGGACCCTGCCTGGCAGGAGTGTAGACCACGCACCGTTATGACGGGCGTCGACCCGGTATCATCGCGCCGCCGACCGCAACCCGCGAGGAAACCCGGAAGATGCCCCGAGGCCTGTCCGACGAGCGCCTGCAGAACCTGCACGCCCATGCCAAGGGCTACGTCGACCGGGGCGCGCTGCCCGGCTACGCGTGCCTGGTCTCCCGCGGCACCCCCGACGTCTGGTTCAGCGCCTACGGCCACATGGACGTCGATCGGGACCTCCCGGTCTGGCGGGACACGGTCTTTCGCATCTACTCGATGACGAAGCCCATCACCAGCGTCGCGCTGATGATGCTCTACGAGGAGGGCCGCTTTCAGCTCGACGACCCGGTGTCGAAGTACATCCCCTCGTGGGAGCGGCTCGAGGTCTTCGGGGACGGTGACGAGCAGAAGTACACCACCGTGCCTCCGGAGCGCCCGATGACGGTCAAGGACCTCCTGTCGCACACCTCCGGCCTGACCTACGGCTTCATGAACAGCCACCCGGTGGACGCGCTGTACCGCAGCCGCAAAGTGGGCGACGGGGACCTGCAGGCCATGATCGACGCCCTCGCGGACCTGCCCCTGCAGTTCTCCCCGGGCACGCGCTGGAACTACGGCTACTCGACCGACGTGTGCGGCTACCTCGTGCAGGTCCTCTCGGACCGGGACCTCGACGCGTTCGTGGCGGAGCGCATCACGGAGCCCCTGGGCATGCGCGACTCCGGATTCCAGGTCCCCGAGGCGTCGCTGCCGCGCTTCGCCGCGTGCTACGAGTACACCGGACCGGACGCCTATCGCCTGCAGGACGATCCTCAGGAGAGCCGTTACCGGAAGCCCCCGGAGCGCCTCTCCGGAGGCGGCGGCATGGTCTCGACGATCGACGACTACCACCGCTTCGCACGCATGCTGCTCGGCAAGGGCGAGCTTTCGGGCACGCGCCTGCTCGGCCGCAAGACCGTCGAGTACATGACCTGCAACCACATGCCAGGCAACTGCGACCTCGCCGCTATGGGGCAGCCGGTGTTCAGCGAAACGCCCTACGACGGCATCGGTTTCGGGCTCGGCTTCTCGGTAATCCTCGACCCGGCGGCGGCGGGCGTCCTGGACTCGCCGGGCGAGTTCGCCTGGGGCGGGGCCGCGAGCACGTACTTCTGGGTCGATCCGGCGGAGGAACTGATCGTCGTGTTCATGACGCAGTTGCTCCCGTCCTCGTCCTACCCGATCCGGCGGGAGCTGAAGACGCTCGCCTATTCCGCGCTGGTGGACTGACAGGCGCGGCGGCGCTTGTCCACCCGCGCTCGGGTATCATCGTCGCGCGGCAAAGAGGGGGTTTCCTGCCATGCGTACTCTTGTCCTCGGCATCGCGGTCGTCGTGGTCGCGGTCCTGGCTTACGTCCTGGTGTGGCGCGACGCGCCGGAGCCGGCGCCCGAACCGGTGGAGACGCCAGAAGCCCCGGCGGCGCCCGCGGCCCCGGAGCCGACCATCGGGCTCATCGACGACGCGCGCATCGTCAACGCCGACAGCGAGCCGGGCAACTGGCTCGCGCACGGCCGCACCTTCGAGGAGCAGCGCTTTTCGCCGCTGACCGCGATCAACCGCGAGAACGTGGGCGAACTGGGGCTGCAGTGGTACCGCGACCTCGGCACGAACCGCGGACAGGAAGCGACCCCCATCATCGTGGACGGCATGATGTTCATCTCGAGCACGTGGAGCCGCGTCCATGCGTTCGATGCGGTCACAGGCGAGGAGGTCTGGGCGTACGACCCGCAGGTGCCGCGCGCATGGTCGCGCTGGGCGTGCTGCGACGTCGTCAACCGAGGCGTGGCCGTGTACGGCGGCCGCGTGTACGTCGGCAGCCTGGACGGACGCCTGATCGCGCTCGACGCGGCGACGGGGACGCTCGTGTGGGAAGTCGACACGCTCATCGACCGGGAGCGGCCCTACACGATCACGGGCGCGCCCCGGGCGGCGCGCGGCAAGGTCTTCATCGGCAACGGCGGCGCGGAGTATGGCGTGCGGGGCTACGTGACGGCGTACGACGCGGAGACCGGCGAACAGGCCTGGCGGTTCTTCACGGTGCCCGGGGACCCCTCGGACCCGTTCGAACTTCCGGAAATGGAGATGCCCGCCGCCACCTGGATGGGCGGGCCGTG
>VXNE01000673.1 GCA_009840715.1 Gammaproteobacteria bacterium | reverse complement strand
TGCACGGCCCCGACGACGTGCACCGCAGCCGGCGGCGGCGCAGCCCCTGCCTCGAGCCACGCGATCGCGTCCATGCCGGCCAGCCGGCAGAGCAGCGTACGTGTCGCGTCCAGGCGGGCCCGGTCAACCTCGTCACCGCCCTGCAGCAGCACGTCGATGGCCGTGCGCGGGGGTACGCTCATCTCGCTGCGAATGGTCCGGACGCCAACCACCACGGCCTTGAGCCACTCGATCGCGGCGGTCGCCTCGGGATCGTCCTCGAAGTCCGCGGGCTCCGGAAACGGGGCCAGCATGATCGTTCCGGCTCCGTTACCCGGGATCCCGATGCCGGACACGGCGGCCTGTTCCCGCCACAGCGTGTCGGTGATGTAGGGCATGATGGGGTGCGCCGCGCGAAGCACGGCGTCCAGCACTTCGAGCAGGGTGCCCCGAACGCCCCGGGCGCTCGCGGGGTCCGTGCTTTCGTCCCAGAGCACGGGCTTGGCCAGTTCGAGATACCAGTCGCAGTACTCGTGCCAGGCGAATTCGTAGACGGCGTTGGCGTAGAGATCGAAACGGTAGGTCTCCATCGCGCGCGTGACGGCCTCGAGCATCTCCCGGGCGCGGGCGCGGATCCACCGGTCCGCGGGACCGAGGCGCACGGGCCCGTCGTCCGGCCGCGCGTCGCCGACGTTCATCAGTACGAACTTGGTGGCGTTCCACAGCTTGTTGCAGAAGTTGCGGTAGCCCTCCACCCGCGATAGGTCGAAGTTGACGTCCCTGCCGGGCGAGGCCATCGCGCAGTACGTGAAACGCAGGGCGTCCGCGCCGTACGCGGGAATCCCTTCGGCGAAGTCGCGCCGCGTCGCCGCCTCGATGCGTTCGGCCAGCTCCGGCCGCGGCAGGTCGGCGGTGCGCTTCGCCACCAGGTCCGTTAGCGCGATGCCGTCGACGATGTCCAGGGGGTCGAGCCCGTTGCCACGGGTTTTCGACATCTTGGCGCCCTCGGCGTCGCGGACGAGGCCGTGGATGTAGACCGTCCGGAACGGCACGTCGTCCATGAAGCGCAGCGTCATCATGATCATCCGGGCGACCCAGAAGAAGATGATGTCGTAGCCGGTGACGAGGACGTTCGTCGGATGGAACCGCTCCAGGTCGGCGGTGCGGTCCGGCCAGCCAAGCGTCGCGAACGTCCAGAGGGCCGAGCTGAACCAGGTGTCGAGGACGTCCGGATCCTGCGTGAGGGGGACATCGTCGCCGAGCCCGGCCCGGCGGCGGACCTCGGCCTCGTCACGCCCGACATGGACGTTGCCGGCGTCGTCGTACCACGCCGGGATGCGGTGTCCGGACCACTGCTGGCGGCTGATGCACCAGTCCTTCACGTCGCGCATCCAGGCGAAGTAGACGTTCTCGAACTGCCTCGGCACGAAGCGGATGCGTCCCTCCTCGACCGCCGCGATGGCCGGGGCCGCCAGCGGTCCGATGTCCACCCACCCCTGGTCGGTGAGCCCGGGCTCGAGGATGGCGTTCGAACGGGCGCCGCGGGGGATCGCGTGGCGGTGGGGCTCGACGGACTCGAGCAGGCCAAGGCGGGTGAGGTCGGCCACGACCGCGTCGCGTGCGGCGAACCGGTCCAGGCCCCGGTAGGCCTCAGGCGCCTCGTCGTTGACCGTCGCGTCGGCGGCGAAGACGTTCACGAGCGGCAGTCCGTGCCGCTGGCCGACCTCGTAGTCGTTGAAGTCGTGCGCCGGGGTGATCTTGAGGCAGCCCGTACCGAATTCGGGGTCGACGTGCTCATCGGCCACGATGGGGAGTTCCCGCCCGACCAGCGGCAGGCGCGCGCTGCCGCCGACGAGCTCCCGGTAGCGTTCGTCCTCCGGGTGCACGGCCACCGCGGTATCGCCGAGCAGCGTTTCCGGACGGGTGGTGGCGACCACGAGATGGTCGGCGCCGGCAGCGGTCTTCCTGCCTCCGAGCAGCGGATAGCGGATGTGCCAGAGGTGGCCGTCCTCCTCGGCGTTCTCGACCTCGAGGTCCGAGACGGCGGTGCCGAGCACCGGGTCCCAGTTGACCAGCCGCTCTTTCTTGTAGATGAGGCCGTCGTCGAACAGGCGTACGAAGACCTCGCGGACGGCCCTCTGAAACCCCTCGTCCATGGTGAACCGGTAGCGGTCCCAGTCCACGGACGCGCCCAGGCGGCGCATCTGGTCGGCGATCTGCCCGTCGTGCCGGTCGTACCACTCCCACACCCGCGCGACGAACGCGTCGCGGCCGATGTCCTCGGGGCGCACGCCCTCCGCGGCAAGCTGCCGCTCGACCAGCATCTGCGTCGCGATCGCGGCGTGGTCCGTCCCCATCTGCCACAGCGCGCCGCGCCCGCCCATGCGGTGGTAGCGGATGAGGGCGTCCATCAGGGTCTGCTGGAACCCGTGGCCGTTGTGCAGGCGGCCGGTGACGTTGGGCGGCGGGATCGCGATGCAGTAAGGGGCGCCGTTCCCGGCCGGCGCGAACGAGCCCTCGGCCTCCCACTGGGCATACAGGGGCTGCTCGATGGTGCGCGGGTCGAAGTGGCTTTCCATCCTCAAAAGGGGGGAGCGCGCGGGCCCGTCCCGGCTAACGCGCCTCCCAGTCGTCGAGGTCGTGATGGAACAGAGGATAACCGCGCTCGCGGTAGTGCCGGTACCGGGCGCGGCCAGCCGCGCGTTCGGGCTCGGTGATCACCTCGGCGACGCGCTCGAAGCGGGCGAAGAACGCGGGCACGTCATCCGCGAGGTTGACCAGTACCTGGTCGGGACCCGGCGCGGGTTCCGCATGGCCGATGCGGATGGGGGCGTCGGCGTCCGGGGCCCCGGCCGCATCCGCTCCCTCCGCGACGACGTGGGGCACGAACCGGTCCTCGGGGTACGACCACATCAGGTCGTCCAGCATCCCCGCCGCCTCGGCCGAGGCCGTCCTGACGTGGACCTGCTGGCCGGTGTGTATGGCCCGCAGGGCGAGCCGGCAGGCGAAGCGGTACTTGGCGTCGACGTCGACGTCCGGGAGCACGTAGAAGTCCACGCGCGTCACGGGGCGGAGGCCGCTCCGGCGGCCCTGGCGGGAGCCTCGGCCGCGCGGTCGAGCAGGTACTGGAACAGCAGCGGCACCGGTCGGCCGGTCGCGCCCTTGCGGGCGCCGGAGCGCCACGCCGTCCCGGCGACATCGAGGTGCGCCCAGCACAGGCCGTCCGCGAAACGGGACAGGAAGCAGGCGGCCGTGATCGACCCCGCGGGCCGGCCGCCGATGTTGGCCATGTCTGCGAAGTTGCTCTTCAGTTGCTCCTGGTAGTCGTCCCACAGGGGCATGGGCCAGGCCCGGTCCGACGTCACGCGGCCGGCGGCGGCCAGTTGGCGTCCGAGGTCCTCGTCGTTGGCGTAGAGGGCGCTCGCGTGAGCCCCGAGTGCGATGACGCACGCGCCCGTGAGCGTCGCCACGTCCACCACCGCGCATGGTTCGTAGCGCCGGGCGAAGGTAAGCGCGTCGCAGAGCAGCAGCCGGCCTTCCGCGTCGGTGTTGAGGATCTCGACGGTCTGCCCGGACATCGTGGAGACGATGTCCCCGGGGCGCGAGGCCTTGCCGCTCGGCATGTTCTCCGCGGCGGCGAGGATCGCGACGACGTTGATGGGAAGGTTCGCGAGGGCGGCGGCGCGCAGTGCGCCGGCGACGCTGGCGGCGCCGCACATGTCGAACTTCATCTCGTCCATGGCTGCGCCCGGCTTCAGGCTGATGCCGCCGGTGTCGAAGGTGACGCCCTTTCCGACCAGAACGAACGGCGCGTCGCTTTCGGAGCCGCCCTGGTAGCGCGCGGCGATCAGCTTCGCCGGGATGTCGCTGCCCCGCGTGACGGACAGGAACGCGCCCATGCCGAGGTCCTCCATCTGCGCTTCCTCGAGGACTTCCACGGACACGTTCTCGAGTTCGGCCAGTTCGCTGACCGCGTCCGCCAGGTACTGCGGTGTGCAGACGTTGGCCGGCGCGTTGGCGAGGTCGCGCGCGAGGCCCATGCCGGCGTCGAGGGCGTTGCCGTCCCGCACGGCGCGCCGAACGGCGTTGCGCGTGCCGGGCTCCGCCAGCACGGCGACGCGGGCGATGCCGCGGTCCGGGCTCGGCTTGCTCTTGTGCTCGTCGTAGCGATAGAGCGCTGCCGACAGCGCGCCCAGCGCGTGGCGCGTCTTCCAGTGGGCGTCGGCGGGGACGCCGGGCTCGGGCTCGGGCGCCGGCATCTCGTTCAGGCACCAGACGGCGTCCCTGACGGCCAGGCCCTTGAGCGCGGCCACGGCCTCGTCGACTCTCTTGCGGTACTTGCCGGGGTCGTCCCCGATCCCGTCCGCCGGAACGGCTACGAGGTTCCGGACGTCGGTCGGAATCGGAACCACGGCGACGCGCTTCGGATTCTGCTCGAGCGCGTGCGCCACGAACTCGCCGACGCCGAGTTCCTCGCCAACCTGCGCTGCCCGTTCCCGCGTGGCGACCAGGCAACCGGTACGCATGCGGGCTGGATTTTCGGTTCTCGTCGTGTACTTCATAATGGGAAATATAGCAGCGATACCCGCAAACCGCCTAAGCGCCCCGTCGGGCCTCGCCACCTGGTTGACGGGTCATCGGGCGGGCCTTTAAG
>VXNE01000278.1 GCA_009840715.1 Gammaproteobacteria bacterium | reverse complement strand
GGCTACGACCTGCTGATCGCCTCCAACGTGCTGCATGCCACCAGGGACCTGGGAGAGACGCTGGATCACTGCCGGCGGCTTCTCGCGCCCTCCGGACAGCTGGTCGCGCTCGAGAACCTGCGCGGCCAAGGCTGGATGGACCTGACATTCGGACAGTTAGACGGCTGGTGGAGGTTCGCCGACGACTACCGCCCGCATCATGCCCTCGCCAGTCCCGAGGTGTGGCGGCGGGCACTCGCGGACGCGCGATTCGAGGAAGTGGAGGTCCTGGGACTGGAGGAATCCGGCTCGGCCGAGATGCCGGACCGCGGCGTGATCGTAGCGAAGGGCCCGGTGGAGGTCTCGGAGGTGCCCGGGGCGTGGGTCCTGACGGCGGACCGGGGCGGCGTCGCGGCGGAGCTGGCAAGTGGGCTGGCGGCGAGAAATCAGACGGTCTGGCTCGTGACCGACGGGTCGTCGCACAAGGAGGCGCCCGAGACGGGCGCGGCCCGTGTCATCACGGTCGGCCTGCAATTCGAGCGACGCGAGTCTTGGCGCTCGCTCCTGACGGGCCTCGCAGACGATGTGCCGCTGCAGGGCGTCGTGCACCTCGCGGCGCTGGACGGCCACGGGGCCCAAGCGACCACGGGTGAAATGGCCGAGGACGTGAGGCACGGGGGAGCGAGCGCGCTCGCTCTCGTGCAGGGCCTGGCCGACTCCGACCTGATCCCCGCGAAGGGCGTGTGGTTCATCACACGGGGGGCGCAGGTGCTGGAGCGGGAGAATCTCGGGCAACTTGCCGGAGCCACGCTCTGGGGCTTCGGCAAGGCTGTGGCGCGCGAGGCGCCGCAGCTGCAGCCCAGGATGATCGATTTGGATCCCGCGCCCATCGCACCCGCGGCGGGACTTCTCGACGAGCTCCTGTGTCCCGATTCCGAGGATCACATCGCGTATCGCTCCGGGCGCCGTCAGGCGGCGCGCCTGGTCCGCGCCGGATCGGGACCTGAGCGTCTGGAGCTCCCGGAGGAATCGGCCTGGGCGCTGGCCCCGGACCCGACGGGGGTGTTCGAGAGACCCTGCGCCGTACCCGTGCCGGCACGTCCCCTGGAGCCGCAGGAAGTCCGCGTGGCCGTCGAGGCCGCCGGGCTGAACTTCTGGGACGTGTTCCGTTCTCTCGGATTCATCGAAGAGGGCAACCTGGGCCGGGAGATGTGCGGCCGGATTGTAGCTGTCGGTTCCGACGTCTCCTCCGTCTCCGCAGGAGATCAGGTGGTCGGGCTCGGGTTCGGCGCGTTCGCGCGCGAGATGGTGACACACGAGGAGCTGGTCGCGCCCGCGCCGCGGGGGATCGCGGCGACGCAACTCGCCACCGTGCCGAGCGCCTTCGTGTCGGCGGCCCTCTCGTTCGAGCTGTCGGGGCTCGAGCCCGGTGACAGGGTGCTGATCCACGCCGGGGCGGGCGGCGTCGGGCTCGCGGCCATCCAGCTGGCCCAGGCCGCGGGGGCGGAAGTCTTCGCCACGGCGAGCGCGCCGAAGCAGGGCTATCTACGGTCACTCGGCGTGGAGCATGTGTTCGACAGCCGCCGGACGAGCTTCGGGGAGGAAATCAGCAGGGCCACGGACGGCGCGGGTGTCACGGTCGTGCTGAACAGCCTGACGGGAGAGGGATTCATCGACGCGAGCCTTTCCTGCCTCGCCGAGGGCGGCCGGTTCGTGGAGCTGGCCAGGCGGGACATCCTGAGTGAAGCGGAAATGGCGGCCGCGCGTCCGGACGTCGCCTATGACATCCTCGAGCTGGATGTCCTGAAGAAGACCGACCCGGCCTGGGTGGGCAGGGTTCTGAGAGGCGTCATCCAGCGGATTTCGGCGGGTGAGCTCGAACCACTCGTGCACAGCAGGTGGCCGCTTGCCGAGGCGGGGGGCGCGTTGGCGTTCATGCGGTCGGCCCGGCACCTCGGGAAGATCGTCGTCACCGCGCCGCCGCTCGTGACGGGGCGGCTCCGGGCCGACCGGACCTACCTGGTGACCGGGGGGCTCGGCGGTATCGGATGCGCCGTGGCGGCCTGGCTCGCCGAGCGCGGGGCGGGAGCCATCGTGCTGAACGGCCGGAGGCCGCCCGACGAGGAGGCGGAAGAAGCCGTCTGCTCGCTCCGCGAGAGCGGGGCGACGGTGCGGGTGGAGATCGCGGACGTATCCGACCCGTCCGCGGTGGACGCGATGCTGGCCCGCGTGGATCGCGAGCTGCCGCCGCTCGGAGGGGTCATCCACAGTGTGGGTGTCCTGTCGGACGGCGCGCTGGCCAACCAGAGCTGGGAACGGTTCGAGAGCGTGCTCTGGCCGAAGGTACTCGGGGCCTGGCACATGCATCGCGCGACGACAGACCTTGATCTCGACCTCTTCGTCCTCTTTTCCAGCCGCGTCGGCGTGATGGGGAATCCGGGCCAGACGAACCACGCGGCGGCCAACGCCTTTCTGGACCAGCTCGCGGGTCACCGCCGCGCACTGGGGCTGCCCGGACAGTCGATCGCCTGGGGCGCATGGTCGGAGATCGGCGAGGCCGCGGAACAGCGCGAGCGGATCGAGGGGCGAAGGGCGGCTCTCGGAGGCCGCTGGTTCACGCCCGAGCAGGGCCTCAAGGCATTCGAGAGGCTGGTGCGCCAGGACGTCACGACGTCGGTGGTGATGTCGATGGACTGGTCGGTGTTCGAAGACGCGGTCGAGGACCGTCCGCCTTTCCTCGAGGACCTGCTCACCTCCGCAGCCGATGGCGACGCCGATACCGAGGTCTCTGCCGACGACCTGCTGTCGCAGCTGGGCGAGACGGCGGCGGCGGAGCGCGAGAGGCTCCTCGTGCCCTTCCTGCAACAGGAATTGAAGGCAGTGTTGCGGCTGCCGTCCCTGCCGGACTCCTCGGTCGGGTTTTTCGACCTAGGAATGGACTCCCTGATGGCGGTCGAACTGCGGAACAGGCTTAACCGCGCACTTGCAGGGATGTGCACCGTCTCGAACACGGCCGTCTTCGACTATCCCGACATCGAAACCCTAGCGCACCACCTCGCTGGCGAGCTCGGCGAGCCATCTCCTGCGTCCGCGCCGGAGCTTCCGCCCGTGCCCGCCCGATTGTCGCCACCGGAGCACGCGGACGAGCCCATCGCTGTCGTCGGCATGGCGTGCAGGTTCCCCGGCGCGCCCGACCTGTCCGCCTTCTGGAGGCAGCTACTGGCGGGCACCGACGCGGTGACGGACGGGCGGCCCGACTCAGGCCCTTGGCGCGGCGTCGTGGGAGATCCTTCCACAGCGGACCGCGCGTGCCGCCGGGGCGGTTTCGTGGAAGGGCTCGACCGGTTTGACGCGAGGTTCTTCGGGATCCGGCCGATCGAGGCCAGAATGATGGATCCGCGCCAGCGGATGTTACTCGAGACGAGCTGGCACGCGCTCGAGGATGGGGGTATCGACCCCGCCCCGCTCAAGGGCAGCCGTGCGGGAGTTTTCGCCGGGCTCGGCGCGAGCGAATACCGGGACCTGATCGCCGCCACCGGCCGGGACGACAGCTACCTCGGCACGGCCGCGAGCGTTGCCATCGGGCGGATCGCGTACGCGCTGGGCCTGATGGGGCCGGCCGTTCCCCTCGACATGACATGTGCTTCGTCTCTGGTCGCGGTGCATCAAGCGGCGGCGAGCCTGCGACAGGGTGAGGTAGACCTGGCCTTGGCCGGCGGCGTCCACGCACTTCTCTCCCCTGCGGTCATGCGGTTCATGCAGGAGTACGGGATGCTGTCGAGGACGGGGCGGTGCCGGTCGTTCGACGCTGCGGCGGACGGGTTCGTGCGAGGTGAAGGCTGCGGCATGGTCGTCCTGAAACGGCTGAGCGACGCGGAAGCCGACAGCGACCATATCTGGGGTTTGGTGCTCGGATCGGCGGTGAACCAGAACGGTGCGAGCGCGGCGCTCACGGTGCCGAACGGCACGGCGCAGGAACAGCTGTTCGAGGCGGCGCTCTCACGGGCGCAAGTCGCGCCGTCGGAAGTGGACTACCTCGAGGTGCACGGAACGGGGTCGGAACTCGGCGACCCGATCGAAGTGCGCGCGGTGGCCGAGGTCTACGGACGCGGGCGCGACGCGGGGCGCCCGCTGCTCCTCGGCACAGCGAAGACCAACATCGGACATCTAGAGTCCGCGGCAGGCGTCGCAGGCCTGATCAAGGTGCTTCTGGCGATGCGGCACGGCGTGATCCCGAGGCACCTGCATCTTGAGAACCCGAGCCCGCATATGGAATGGGAGAGGCTCCCCGTGCGGGTCACAACCGAGGCGACGGCCTGGCCGCCCGCTCCGGGTCGCCTGCCGATGGCCGGCATCAGCGCATTCGGCATTTCCGGAACGAACGCACACCTCGTCGTGGAGGGCTACGGCACGCCAGGGGGCAACGCCGGGGAATCCGGCGCGGGGCATCTGTTCGCGGGTCCTGCGCGACCGGTATCTGTGGCCTCACCGGAGTCCGGCGGCGACCTACAGCCGGCGGGACTCGCCCCCGGGCAGCGGAGGACGCGGCTTCTTCCCCTTTCGGCCAAGTCAGACCCGGCGCTCCGCGCCCGCGCCGCCCGGGTCCTCTCCCGGGCTGGTATACACAGCTCCGCGCCCCCGCGACAAGAGGCCATGTGGGT
>VXNE01000102.1 GCA_009840715.1 Gammaproteobacteria bacterium | reverse complement strand
TGCTGTCGAACCGCCGCTTCATGGCGAGCGCCGGACTCGCCGCGTCGGCGGGCCTCAAGTGCACGCCGGAGGACCGCCTCTACATCTGTCAGCCCCTCTACCACGGCACCGGCCTCCTCATCGGGGTCGGCGCCGCGTTTTCGTCCGGGGCCGCGATGGTCGTCCGCCGCAGGTTCTCGGCGAGCAACTTCCTGCGCGAGGTGCGCGAACAGGGAGCGACCTGCCTGATCTACATCGGCGAGCTGTGCCGCTACCTCTGCAACACGCCACGCGCGGACGACGACCACAGGAATCCGTTGACGCGGATGATGGGCAACGGCCTGCGCCCCGACGTATGGATGGAGTTCAAGGAGCGCTTCGGTATCAAGCGGATCGCCGAGTTCTACGGCGCGAGCGAGGGCAACGTCGCGTTCGCCAACCTGCTGAACAAGGATTGCACCGTCGGGATGACGTCCACCAAGGTGGCGCTCGTGCGTTACGACGTCGATGCCGACGAGATCGTGCGGGACGACGCCGGCAACTGCATCGAGGTCCCCGAGGGCGACGCGGGGCTGCTGCTCGCGCACATCAATCCCGAAGCCGAGTTCGAGGGCTACACCAACGCCGAGGCGACCGAGAAGAAGATCGTCCGCGACGTCTTCGAGGAAGGCGACGCCTGGTTCAACTCCGGGGACCTGCTGCGCACGATCGACGTCGGCTTCACGCTCGGCTACCCGCACTACCAGTTCGTCGACCGGGTGGGCGACACGTTCCGCTGGAAGTCCGAGAACGTCTCGACCAACGAGGTGGGCGAGATCGTCAACGGCTTCGAGCAGGTCGAGTTCTGCAACGTGTACGGCGTCGAGGTGCCGAAGGCCGACGGCCGCGCCGGCATGGCCGCGCTACGCCTCCGCGAAGGCGTGGACCAGCTCGACCTGCCCGCCTTCACGGAATACGTCTCGCGGGAACTGCCCTCCTACGCGCGGCCCGTGTTCCTCCGCGTCCAGGGAGAAATCGAGGTCACGGGCACGATGAAGATGGTCAAGGGCGACCTGAAGCGCGAGGCCTACGACATCGAGGCCGTGGCGGACCCGCTCTACGTGCTAACCCCCGGCGCCGACAGCTACCGGCCGCTCGACGCGGATCTATACGCCTCCATCGCGGCCGGAGACGCCGGGTTTTGACGGCGGGGCGTCCCAGGGCGCTGCTGCTCGATCTCGGCGGGGTCGTACTCCGCCTGAGGCCGCGCGCATGCTTCGAGTACTGGGCCGGGAAGGCCCGCGTGGACCTGCAGGACATCGGTTCGCGGTGGGGCATCGACGACGCCTATCGGGCGCATGAAGTCGGAGCGCTCGACTTCCCGGCCTATGCCGAGCGCCTCTCCGCCCGGCTCGGCATCGAACTCGCGGAGCACGACTGGCGCGCGGGGTGGAACGCGCTGTTCAGCGGGACGTTCCCGGACGTCGTGGGCGCCCTCCCCCGCGCGGCCGCGCGCCTGCCGCTGTACTGCTTCACGAACACCAACGCGGAACACCAGGCCACGTGGCAGGCGCGCTACGGGCACCACCTGACGTCTTTTACCAAGGTGTATGTGTCTTCCGAGATCGGGCGCCGCAAGCCGGACGTCACCTCGTTCGAATGGGTCGCCCGTGACATGGGCCTCGGTCCCGCCGATATCCTGTTCCTGGACGACAGCCGCGAGAACATCGACGGAGCTGCGGCGGCGGGGCTGCAGACCGTCCACGTGACCGGACCGGAGGTGACCCTGCGCGTCCTCGACGAGATGGCCGCCTGACGCGGTCCGCATCCATCCTCCACCAGGAGCCGCCATGAGCGACCCGACCCAGGCCGACCCGGGCCTCTTCGCGACGCTGTACAGCGCCCGAGCCCTGCGCCGCTTCCGGCCGGACCCGATCCCGGAAGACGTCCTGTTCCAGATCATGGACGCCGCGATCCGCGCGCCGTCGGGTCAGAACGCGCAGGACTGGCGATTCATCCTCGTGCGGGATCCCGAGCACAAGGCCCGGATGCAGGAGTGGGCCCAGATCCCCTGGCAGCGCTACCAGGCCCGCTACGCCGACCGGCCCGAGGACCTCGACGCCCTGCCGCGTTCGCAAAGGCTCTCGCTGCGCAGCGTCGAGCACCTCGTCCACCACCTCGCCGAGGCGCCGGCGATCGTGCTCGTGCTGGGCCTCAAGGGCCGCCACAGCACGCCCGGGGGGAGCGCGTTCCCCGCCGCGCAGAACCTGCTCCTGGCCGCGCGGGGACTGGGCCTGTCCGGGTCCATCTTCAACCTGCCGCTGTCCCGGGAGGAAGCGCTCCGGGAGATGCTGGGCATTCCGGAGAACAACCAGATCTACTGCGCCCTGCCCATCGGCTACCCTTCCGACCGCCACGGGCCGCTCGGCCGCAAGCCGGTGAAGCAGGTGGTCTACGACGGCGCGTTCGGCCGGAAGTGGGCCTTCGCGGAGAAGCAACCGGACGTTGGTTGGCAGGACAGATGGCTCGACTGAAACACCCGATCACCGGGGCCCTGTACCGCGCCCTGCGAGACGGCACGGTGGAAGTGAACAGCAACGGCATGAAGGGCGTGTTCCGCCACGACGGCGCGCACCTTTCCGGCGCACTCAAGATCGCCGATCCCCACATGCTGCTCTGGCTGGGCGGGCCGCAATTGCCCGAGGGCCACGACGGGCGTCGCCACCGCGACCAGGAGAGGCGCCGATGAGCCAGGCGCACGAAGCGCGGTCGGAAGGCATCAGCTACCAGGAACTGATCCGTCGCGACACCGTACCACCCCCGACGACGCTAACGCTCGAGAACCCGTACCAGGCGCCGCTCGTCTCGGTCCCCGTACGCCGCTACACGAACCAGGCGTTCCACGAACTCGAGATGGAGAAGCTCTGGCCGAGGGTCTGGCAGATGGCGTGCCGGGAGGAGGAGATCCCGGACGTGGGCGACCACATCGTCTACGACATCGGCAGGTACTCCATCATCGTCGTCCGCACCGCCGACGGCGTCCGCGCGCACCACAACGTGTGCCGCCACCGGGGCCGCCGCCTGTGCGACCGCGCGGGCCACGCCCCGAGCTTCATCTGCCCGTTCCACGGCTTCAGCTGGAACCTGGACGGCACCCTGCGCAGCGTCACTTCGGAGTGGGACTTCCCGCACGTCGACGGCGAGACCCTCACGCTGACGCCGGTACGGTGCGACACCTGGGGCGGCTGGGTGTTCGTCAACATGGACATGGACGCCGAACCGTTGCCCGACTTTCTGGGCGACCTGCCCGAGCACTTCGCCGTCTGGCGTCCGGAGGAGCGCTACATCCAGGCGCACGTCGCCAAGGTGATGCGCTGCAACTGGAAGGTGTGCCAGGAAGCCTTCATGGAGGCGTTCCACGTCATCCGGACCCACCCGCAGATCCTGACCGGCATCGGCGACGAGAACTCGCAGTACGACGCCTGGGGAAACTTCTCCCGCGCCATCACCGCGAACGGCACGCCGAGTCCCCACGTGCCGGGCGAACCGAGCGAACAGGAGATTTTCGAGTCCGTCATCATGCACGACCTCGACGATCCCCCCGCGCCCAGGGTTCCGGGGGACGTCAAGGCCCGCGCGATGATGGCGGCGCACGCACGCGCCAGCCTGCAGGCGGTCGTGGGCGAGGATGTCGTCCTCACGGACGCCTGCGTGTCGGACAGCATCTACTACACGCTGTTCCCGAACTTCCATCCCTGGGGCGGCTACAGCCGCATCGTCTACCGTTTCCGCCCGCACGAGAACCGTTGCGACAGGTCGCTCATGGAGTGCTACTACATGAGCCCCTTCGCCGGGGAGCGCCCGGATCCGGCGCCGATGCACCTGCTCGACGCGGACGAACCCTGGACCAACGCGCCCGAACTCGGGATGCTGGCGCGGGTCTTCACCCAGGACACGCTCAACCTCCCGCAGGTACAGAAGGGCCTCGAAGCGGCGCAGTACGACGAGGTGGTCCTCGCGAACTACCAGGAGACCAAGATCCGCCATTTCCACACGCTGCTGGGCGCCTGGCTCACGTGAGCGGCATGGACGAACGCAGTACTCCGTCATTGTTCGATCCCGCGACGCTGGTGGATCCGTATCCCGCGTACAGGACCCTGCGCGACACGGCGCCCGTGTACTTCGAGCCGAGCTTCGGGGCATGGATCGTCACCCGCTACGGCCTGGTGCGCGAGGCGCTCCTGGATACCGCAACCTACTCGAGCGAGTTCGGCGACTTCCTGAGCGAGGCGCAGAAGATCGCCTTCCGGAGCGCGCCACCCGAAGTCCAGCAGAAGCTGATCGCGCTGAACAAGCGCATGATCCCGCTGCCCCCGACCATGCTCACCCTGGACGAGCCTGGCCACACGCAGTACCGCTCGCTGGTTTCGCAACTCTTTACCGGCTCGCAGGTGAAGCGGGGGGAGCCCACCGTCCGACGGGTGATCGAGGCCGGCATCGAGCGGCTCGCCGCTGCGCCGACCACCCACGGCGAGGTCCAGGCCGACTTCGTGGCGGAGTTCGCGCTTCCGGTGCCACTGCGGATCATCGCGGACCGGCTGGGCATCCCGGAGCGGGAGCGCGCGTTCTTCAACGAGGCGGCGGCGGCAGCCGCGGACGCCCTGCGGCTGACGCCCTTGCCGCCGGAGGA
>VXNE01000078.1 GCA_009840715.1 Gammaproteobacteria bacterium | reverse complement strand
CGGCGGTGACGACATCGCTCCTGACGCGCTTTCCTGGGCTACCGGGCGTTCAGCGCCCGTCCCTTCAGCCTCGCACGGCCTCGAAATAGCGCTCCACCGCCGCGAGGTGGGCGTCCACGTTGGTCCCGTTCCCCACGTAATGGGTCACGATGGCGAGGTGCGTGCAGCCGAGTTCCCGCCACCGGTCGTGGTGTGTCTTCCACCTGTCCGGATTCCCACCCCGAGTTTGCGCCTGCGCCTGGATGCCGAAACCTTCCCAGGGCAGTCCCGCCCCCTCGCGGGCCGCGCGGATGGTCGCGATCGCCTGCCGAGACTGCTCGTTCGGCGTGCCGACCGGCACCCAGCCGTCGCCAAGTCGAGCACAACGGCGCAGCACTGAGGGTGCGCCGCCGCCGAACCAGACGGGGACCGGGCACGAGGGACGGGGCAGGATGCTCGCACGGTCGACCGTGTGGTAGTCCCCCTCGAACGTCACGGTGTCTTCCGTCCAGAGCCGGCGCATCAGTTGGACCTGTTCGGCCTGGCGGGCACCGCGATGCGCGAATGGAACGTCGAGCGCTTCGAACTCCACGGTATTCCAGCCGACGCCGATCCCCATCCGGAAGCGGTTGCCGGACAGGATCGCGAGTTGGGCCGCCTGTTTCGCCACCAGGGCCGTCTGACGTTGGGGCAGGACGAGGACGCAGGTGCCGAAGACGATCTTCGACGTGACTGCGGCCATGTACGAGAACAGTGTGAAGGGCTCGTGGAAAGCCACGTCCTTGTCGTATGGGCCGTCCCATCCACCCGGCCGGTCGGGGTCCGCACCGAGGATGTGGTCATAGATCATCATGTGGTCGGCGCCCAGTTCCTCGGCACCCTGGGCGTAGTCCCGAATGGCAACCGGATCCACCCCGATCTCGTCGTGGGGGAAGACAACGCCGAGCTTGATCGGGCCTGTTTGCATCGCTGGAATCCTTGACTTAGTGGCCGGGGGCGTTACCAGGCCCTTTCGCCCGGCGCCGGCGGTTCCTGGGGTTCGCCGGCAAAGCACTGGGCCATGCGCATCCACGCCTTCGCGGTGTCGCCGACGACGGTGAGATTGCAGTCGGCGATGTTCCTGCCCTGGGTCACGACGTGGGCGAACTCCACGGCGGACCCCATGACGCAGTTGGTGTCCGAAGGGTCGTTCCACTCCCAGACTGCCCCGGAGGGCGCGTCGAGCCGAACGTACGGTTCGGGCGACGGGACCTCGAGTTCGCGATTCAGGAAGGTCCAGCCGAAGGTTCGCACGCCGAGGAAGCAGATGTTGCGGATGCGGTCCGTATGCTCGCGCCTGACGCGCACCAGGTCATAGACGTCCTGCCCGTGCGCCCACGTTTCCATCTGCCGTGCTGTGGCCATCATGCGGATGCTCATGTCCGGCCCGAACCACGGTATGCGCACCGTGGGATCCGATGCATCCAGCGTGTCGCAGAGCTTGATGAAATCTGCGCGCCAGCGCGCCAGCAGCGGTCTGCCGCGCGGGTAGCTCGGATATACGCGGCGGCTCGCGATCCATTTGACTGCCCACCTGCGGTATGCGTCCGGGTCCTTGATGGATTGGACGGCCCAGCGGTCGGCATCGTGGAGGTGCCGCACGACCCAGTTCACGGTGCGACCCTTGAACGGCGTCGGCAGTGCCCATTGCTCGTCGTCGAGCGTTTCCAGCAGGGCGTAGAGCGCTTCGCCTTCCTCGCGCAGGTCCGCGACCTGTTCCAGCGTCATTTTTGCTCCCACCCGATGAGAGAGGCCTTGGGCGATTCCGGGTTCCCGATGTAGAGCGTCCGCTCGCCGCTTCGGACCGCGAGCAGGGCTTCGAGGTCGCCGCTGATGTTGGCGACCTCGGTGCAATTGAGGTCCGTGGCCTCGAACGTGGCGAGAAGATCGCCGCCGAGGTGATACAGGTGCATGGGTTTCAGCGTGATCCCTGCCAGCGTCGAAGCGTCGCATCGGGCAACGAAGGCGCGAAAGTGCGCAGGCAGGTTGAGTTCCCGCTCGGATATGTCGAGCTTGCCGCGTTCGACGACGCCGGGGCCGACCTGCATCGCGGAGGTGAAGAGCCCCCGGTGGTAGTCGGCGCGGCCGATGATGTCGAGTACGCCGTCGCGCAGTCCGATGATTCGCGTGTAGCCGTGGCTGGACAGTTCCGATACGACGGTGCCGTCGATCTGCAGGAGTCCGAGCGGCGCGATCGGTCTGAACTCGGACACGAAGCCGCTGCCGAGTACGACGCGCATGCCTGCGGAGATCTGGCCCCTCGCCGTGACTCCGCCCCGGGAGCGGTCGCCGACCCCGACGATGACGGGCTCGAAGTGCTGATGGTCGAGTTCCAGCGCCATGGCCCCGTCTCCGATCCGATGACAGGAAGCGCCGTCGATGCCGTCCGCCAGCTCGCAGAGGAGATCGGGCCACGTCGCGGCGGCCACCGGTTGCGTTTCGCTTTCCAGGACAAGTGCGGCGGGCAGCGATGTGGCTGGTGTCTGACGCGGGGAAGCATCGTTCGCGGGATCGCAGGCAGTTGCGAACGCGCAGAGCGCGACTACGGCCGCGGTCTTGAAGCCAGGCGTTCTTTTCCGCGCAGTCCGATCGCGGACGCTGTTCGCGGGAATAGGCCGATCCATCCCGCCACGGTATCGAATGCGGCGCGTCGCGCCAAGCCCCCCCAGCGCGGGGATAGACCGGTGCCACTGCCGGGTCAGCGCCGCTGCCAGGGCGGAATGGCGTTCCAGTCGAAGGGCTCGATCCCGCCGTCGGTGATCAGCCAGACCGAGGCGTTGGCCTGGCCGTCGTCGAGATCAAGAAACCCTATCGTGCCGTATTGCGTGTCGTAGTTGTGCGGATAGGTCGGCGATCCGGGGTTGACGCAGAGGATGCCGTCGACGACCTCGATCGCTTCCGTGTGGGTATCCCCGTAGACGATGACGTCGGGCCGCCGGTCGGGAAAGTAGCGTTCAACCCACCTGGCGACGGTGAGGTAGGGCGGACGCTCCTCTGTCGGTATGTAGTGGGTCAGACCGACCGTGATGTTCTCCATCTCGAACGACCACGCCTCCCTGACCCGGGGATCCTCCGGTTGTACCGGCCGTCCGCCGGAGCCGTCCTCGCCGTTGCCGCGGGCGGCGTATACGGGTGCCAGCTTCTCCAGCGTGTCGAGAACCCAGAACTCGTGGATGTCGCCGCCGTGGAAGATGCAGTCGACGCCGTCGAACGCCTCGTACACCTGGGGCCAGAGGTGGTCCATCGCTTCCGGTATGTGCGTGTCGGACACGAGGCCGATCTTGAGACTCAACGCTTGGGTTCCGTTCAGGGAATGCGGGCCACGGTACGTGAACGCGAGGGTGACGGCAATGCGCGGATTCTCTCCGTACTGGGGTACCCTATCGCACCTTCGAGGTGACCGGAGAGGACGGTGCTGGATTGGGAACAGGTGCGATCGCGGGCGAACGGCGACGGCGAATTCCGGATGCACGCGCGATTCTGGAACAGCAGGATTCGTCTGAAGATCGGTGACAGGCGGTACCAGGTGGTGGTCGACTCGGGCGAAATCGTCTCGATTGAACGGTGGTACCGCGGAACCGCATGCGATCTCTTCATCATGGCGCCCGAACAGGATTGGGCGGCGATGCTCGAGGCGGTGCCCAGGCCTTTCTACCAGGACCTGTATCCGGCGACCCTGCACCACGGATTCGATGTCGCCGGAGACATCGGACACTACTGTGCCTACTATCCGGCCATCCGGCGCCTGATCGAAGTGATGCGCGAGGTGCACAACGGCGTCGAAGCGGAGTCGGCGGCATGACCCAGCAGCGGTTTGACGCGGCGGTAGGCCGCTATGTCCACCTGGACCTCGACGGCGTCGAGTACCGGGTCTACTTCGAGGAGACGGGGTCTGGAGTGCCGGTCCTGTTGCAGCATACCGCTGGCGCGGACGGCCGGCAGTGGCGCCACGTGCTGGAGGACGCCGGTCTGCGCGACAGGTTCCGGCTGATCGCCTACGACCTTCCGTACCATGGCAAGTCCGTTCCGCCGACAGGAACGACCTGGTGGCGCGAACCCTACAGGCTGACCAAGGATTTCCTGATGCGCGTGCCGGTGACCCTTGCGAGGACGCTGGAACTTGACCGGCCCGTATACATGGGCAGTTCCATCGGCGGCCACCTGGCGGTGGACCTCGCCCTCCACCAAGCCCCCGATTTTCGCGCGCTGATAGGCCTCGAGAACGCCCCTCACCCGCCCGGCGGCTACAACGACGAGTTCTACCACCCCGAGATCGGCAACGATTTCAAGGCGCACCTCATGTACGGCATGATGGCCCCGACCAGCCCGGAGGCGTTTCGCCGCGAGACGGCGTGGGTGTACAGCCAGGGCGCGCCCGCAGTCTTCAGGGGCGACCTCTACTACTACTCGGTGGACCACGATGTGCGCAATACCGCGGCGGGCATCGACACCGAAACGTGTCCGCTCTACATCCTCAACGGGGAATACGACTGGAGCGGCACGCCCGCCCTCGGGGAGGAACTCGCGGCGATGATTCCCGGCGCGCGCTACCGCACGATGAAAGGACTCGGCCACTTCCCCATGAGAGAGAACCCGGAACGGTTGCTTCAGGAAATTCGGCCGGTGCGTGTC
>VXNE01000253.1 GCA_009840715.1 Gammaproteobacteria bacterium | reverse complement strand
GTTCTGACCCTCGCGGTCGTGGCGGGATGCCAGTCCGCAGGCGACGGCGGTCAGGACGCGACGGGCGCCCCGGTGGCCGCGGCGCCGCCCGTCCTGGACCCTGCGACCCTCGCGATGGAGCGTGCGCGGCGGGTGCAGGATGCCTGGGCGCTACTGGACGCGGGTGATGTCGCGGGTGCCCAGGCGGTCCGGGACGGACTCGCCGGGAACGGGTTGGAACTCCTCGATGCGGGACTCGCGCTCGGGCGCGGAGACATCGACGCGGCGGCGGAGACGGTGCGGTCGCTCGGCGCCTCCGCGGTCACGGGGAACCTGCGTTTCGCCCTGTTGCGTGCGGACGTCGCCGCGGCCCGGGGCGATCACGCGGCCGCGGTAGCGGGCCTCATCGCCTTCGACGCGCGGGCGGCGTCAGACGTCCTGGCGCTCGGCCGCGCGATCTGGCGACATGGTACGCGCGTGCAGGGCTACCGACTTGCGGACCTGGGGAGCCGGGCGGGCAGTGTCGCGGAACGGGCATGGTGGCGTTTCCTGCAAACGTACAACGAGGCCCTGACGCCGGCCCGACAACGGACGCTGTGGAGCGGGTGGCGCCAGGGACACCCGGACCATCCGGCGGCTCTCGCCCGGCCGTCCGGCCTGGATGAGCGAGGTCCGCAGCGCATCGCCGTGCTCCTGCCGTTGTCGGGACCCCTTGCGAACGCGGGCGAGCGCGTCCGTGACGGGTTCCTGGCCGGTTACTACGAGGCCGGACCGCCGACGCAGTCGATCGTGTTCCACGACACCGGAGCCGCGCCGGTCGATGCGCTCTACGAGGAGGCGATGGCCGACGGCGCGGACGCGATCGTCGGACCCCTCTCCAAGGAGAACGTGGCACGCATGTGGGACCTCGATCCGATCCTGCCGACCGTGACGTTGAACACGATCGCGACTCCGGCAGCCGCAGCGGGGACCCCCCGACTCGTTCAGTTCGCCCTGGCCGTGGAAGACGAAGGCCGCGCGCTGGCGCGTCGGCTCGGCGTGGACGGCCGGCGCCGGATCCTGGTGTTCCGGACGCGGGCGGACTGGTCCGAACGCGCGGCGGTCGCGTTGGAGACGAACCTGCCGGACGGCGTCGAACTCGTCGACACGGGGGTGTTCCCGGACGTGAAGGAAGTCACGAGCGTGGTCGGCGAAGCGCTCGGCATCGAGGAGAGCCAGGCGAGGCAGACCGCGCTCGCGAGGCTCTTCCCCGGCGTGGAAGTCGCATTCACCGCACGCCGTCGCGCGGACGTGCACGCCGTGGTGGCGTTGCTGGACGGTGCCCACGCGGACTCCCTCGCCGCGGCTCTGCGCTTCCACTACGCGGCGGGCCTGCCCGTGTATGGTTCATCGCAGGCACTGCGTGACGGCGCTCGCGGCCTCGAAGGCATGCGCGTCTGCGACATGCCGTGGCGCCTCTATCCGTCGGCGCTCAAGGCCGCGTTGCAGGACCCGTTCCCGGCGATGGCCGACACCGCCGAATCGCTGTTCGCTTTCGGCGTCGACGCCTTTCGCATCGTCAACCGGCTGTCCTGGCTGGCGGGTTCGCGGGAGCATCGGATCATGGGGGCGTCGGGCACGCTCGGACTGGGTCCGGACGGGTTGGTCCAGCGCGAGCCTGCGTGGGCCGTCGTCCGGGGCGGGGACTTCCAACCCTTGCTCCCCGGGCGGCCACTCCGCTGAGGCCGATGCCCCGGCGCGCGGGAGGCCTTCGCGCACAGCGGGCCGGGCGGCGGGCCGAGCGCATCGCGGAACGGTTCCTGCGCAGACGGGGCCTCAAGACGCTGGCGCGCAACTACGCGAAGCCGTGGGGAGAGATCGACCTCGTGATGCGCGACGGCGCCGTGCTCGTCTTCGTGGAGGTCCGGCTCCGCGGCCCCGGCGCGTGGGAGGACGGTGCCGCCTCGGTCAACGCGGCGAAGCAGCGCCGGCTGACCCGCACCGCGGATGCCTGGCTCAGGGAGCATCCCCGCTACGCCGCCGACGCGTCGCGATTTGACGTGGTGTCGATGTCCGGGACACACTTTTTCTCGAGCAAGGAGTGGATTGCCGATGCCTTCAGTGCGAATCGCCGATAGCCGTCGCCTGGCGGTGACGCTTCTTCGTGGGCTGTGCGTCGTGGCGGTGCTCGGCGCGGCGTCGTGCGCGACGATCACGGGCAGCGACCCGGGGGCGCGCACGCCGGGCGTCATCTTCGACGATCAGGGCATCGAGTGGGCGGCCGGGGGGGCGATCCGGGAGGCGAGCGAAGCGTTGCGGGGCAGCCAGATCCGGGTCACGAGCTTCAACGGGGTGGTGCTGCTGACGGGCCTCGTGCCCGAGGCGTCCCTGAAGCGGGCGGCCCAGCAGGCGGTGGAAGAGAATGTCCGCAAGGTGCGCCGGATTCACAACGAGATCGAGGTCGGCCCGCCGGTCACGAACGTGTCGCGGATCAACGACCGCTGGCTCGGCACCAAGGTCAAGACCAGCCTGGTCGCGAGCGAGGAGGTGGACGGGGACCGCGTCCACGTCGTCACGCGGGACGGCGTCGTCTACCTGATGGGACTCGTCTCGCGGGCGGAAGGGGACTCGGCGGCCGACGTGGCGCGATCGGTCGTCGGCGTACAGAAGGTCGTCAAGGCGTTCGAGTACGTGGACGCGGGTTGAGGTCCCGCCGGCCGCCCGGCCGATCCCGTCGGTCGGGGAAACCTGTTCACTCGATGACCGTGAGTGTCGGTCTTCCCCTGTTACCGCCGGGACGTTCCGTGGGTAGCGCAGCTTCGTCCCGCGCGGTGGAGGACCCTTCCCGTTTTGGATCGACGGGCTGCGCGCTCGAATCCGCCTCCGGACTCGTGAAGCTGCCGGAGACGTTGCTGCCATGGAAGGCCAGGCCGGCGCCGCTCTCGCGGGCGTACACGGCAAGCACGGCTTCGAGCGGCAGCACCACGTGGAACGCCCGGCCGCCGAAGCGGGAGTCGAAGGACACCCCAGCGTCCTCGCATACGAATTCGCGTACGGCCCGGGCCGAGATGTTCAGGACGATGCGGTCCTCCCTGACGTGTTCACGGGGGACGACGACGCCCTCGACGTCGGCGGCGATGAGCAGGTGCGGCGTCCAGTCGTTGTCGACGATCCAGTCGATCAGCGCGCGGATCAGGTACGGCCGGGCGGAGCGCATGTCACTCCCGCATTTCGACTTCGGCCTCGGTGAGGCTGCGCCGGAACGACTCCCGCTCCACGATGCGGCGCATGTACTGACGCAGGGAGCGCGTGGAACGTTCCGGCAGCTTGATGTCCATGGCCTTGAGGCGCCAGAGGATGGGCGCCACGCAGCAGTCGACGAGGGTGAACTCGTCGCTCATGAAGAACTGCTGGCTCGAGAAGACCGGGGCCACGGCCAGGAGGCTCTCGCTCAGCTCCCGGCGGGCCTTGTTCAGGGACTCCGCGCGTCCGCGGCCCGCCATCAGAAGGTTGACGCGGCGGCTCCAGTCCTTCTCGATGCGGTGCATGAGCAGCCTGCTCTGCGCGCGGGCGACCGGGTACACGGCCAGTAGCGGGGGGTGCGGGAAACGCTCGTCCAGGTACTCCATGATCACCGTGCTCTCGTAGAGCACGAGTTCGCGATCGAGCAGCGTCGGCAGCGTGTTGTAGGGGTTGATCTGCCCCAGTTCCTGGGGCTTGTGGCGCGGGTCGACGTCGACGATGTCGACGTTGATGCCCTTCTCGGCCACGACCATCCGCACCCGGTGGCTCTGGTGGTCCGCCGGGTCGGAGAACAGGGTCATCGAGCCTCGCCTGGTCAGGACGCTCATTGGCACCTCGCGCAGGATCAGTGGACGTCCTTCCAGTATTCGCGGTTGAGCAGGTACGCGAAGACGAACAGCAGCGCCAGGAAGAGCAGGACGTAGACGCCCAGCCGCTCCCGTTCCAGGCGCGTCGGTTCGCCGACGTAGTACAGGAAGTTGACGACGTCGTAGACGGCGCCGTCGAACTCGTCCGCGCTTGCGCTTCCGGAGCCTTCCTCCACCTCCAGGAAGCAGCGCGTCTTGCGCTCGGCGACGATGACGGACTCGCCGTCCAGGGGGTCGACGGGCTCGAATCCCCGGCACACCTCCCGCTGCACGCCCTGCAGGTCCATCATCACGTGGGGCATGCCGACGTTCTCGAACACCTTGTTGTTCACCCCGAACGGTCGCGTGGGATCGATGTAGAACGTCTTGAGGTAGTTGTAGAGCCACTCCTCGCCGCGCACGCGGGCGACCATCGTGAGATCGGGCGGCCGGGCCCCGAACCACGCCTTGGCCTCCTCTTCGGGCATTGACGTCGTCATCAGCCCGCCGATCTTCTGCCCCGTGAACACCAGGTTCTCGAGGAAGAGTTCGTGCGGAATGCCGAGATCGTCGGCCGTGCGCTCGTAGCGCTGGAACCTCAACGAGTGGCACGCCAGGCAGTAGTTGACATACAGGGCAAGCCCCCGCTGGAGGGACGGCTTGTCGTGCAGGTCGGGCTCCATGGGCCGCATCGGCCAGTCCGTGGTGGCGGCCGCGGCCGGCAGGGCGGCGACGGTCAGGAGCAACGCGAGCGTCCGGGCAGTCACGGTATGCGCTCCGGTACGGGCCTCGTCCGGTCGATCCGCGAGTACCACGGCATCAGC
>VXNE01000467.1 GCA_009840715.1 Gammaproteobacteria bacterium | reverse complement strand
CTCGTCATGTGGGCGGCGAGCACGGCCCCCCGTGCGTGGGCGACGATGTGAAAGCGGTCGATATCGAGTTCGTCGAGCAGGGCCGCCGTCTCGACCGCCATCGTGGCCGCGCGATAGTCGAGGTCGACCCGCTTGTCGCTCTGCCCGTAGCCCTTGCAGTCGAGGGCGACCACGTAATGGTCCTTCGAGAGATCCGAGATCTGGTGGTGGAAGGCCCACCAGGACTCCGGCAGGCCGTGCAGCATGAGCACCGTCTCGTGGTCCGGGTTTCCCGCGGTCACGAAGTGCCAGGTGACGCCGGCGGCGGCCGCGTACCAGTGCGTCGCCTCGGTCCCATCCGTGAGGACCTCCATCTCGCCGTGCAGGTTGGCCGTGTTCGGAGGCGGGTCGGTCGGGGGATAACGCATCTGGGCCGCGAACCGGGGCGCCGGGGTCGGCCGCCCGGTGTGCCAGTCCGGCCGCAGCAGGCCGTAGATGCAGTTGAGCAGGTGGAAGAGGGGCGGCGGCGGGGATTTCGCGGCCAGGCGCCGGTAGCCCAGTACGACCAGGACTCCGAGCGTCAGGAGCGCATTGATGACGACCAGGCCGCGCATCTACAACCCCGCGACCTCCGCCAGCGCTCCACCCTGCGCACGCTGCCTGGCCTGCATCGCCTCGCGCATCGCGACCAGGGGCGGCGGCTCCGCGACCTCGCGGCGGAACTCCTCCCGCGCATGCAATCCGTCGAACCAGGCGCCAAGCCGCGGATGCCGCTCCCGCAGCGGGTAGCCCGAGGTGACCATCCGGTAGCTGTAGATGTAGCAGGCGATGTCGAGCAGGCTCAGGCTTGCACCCAGGAGATACGGACCGTCCGCAAGCCGCCCCTCGAGGTCGTCGAATGCAGGGGCGAAGTCCTCGATGGCCTGGCGGATACGCGCATCGGAGATGCCGTCGTTGGCCGCCACGTCCGCGTAGAACGCGAGTTCCACCGCCTTGCGCGGGTCCGGCTCGCCGCCGACGGTGCCGGACCCCGCCGCCTCGTAACGGGCCGCCTGCTCTGCCGGGCGCGGCCCCGCGCCAGGGAAAAAGTAGCGGAAACAGATGGCGCGCAGGTCCAGGTGGAGGTCGTCTTCCGCCCGGAGCAGCGCCGCCATCTCGTCGGCACGCCCCGGTGGCACGAGCGCGGGCTCGGGAAACAGTTCCTCAAGGTAGGCGAGGATGTCGTTGCTCTCGATGATGACGCGACCGTCGTGCACGAGCACCGGCACGAGCCCTCGGGGGTTGATGCCCATGAACCAGTCCCCGTAGTTCTCCTGCGCCACGAGATCAACCTCGTGCGACACCCAGTCGACCCCCTTGAGACCCAGGACGATCCGCGTCTTCTGCGAGCAGGACGATCCCGCAAAGTGCAGTAGGTGGATGCCCTCCCAGTCCAGCACCTCCTTCGTGAGGATGTCCTCGGGTTTCAGCATGACCATGACCGCGACTCCTCAGTTCAAGAGGCCGATGATCGAGAACCGCAACTCGCACCACCAGTCGCAGGGCTCGGGATAGAGCTCCCGCAGCCCCGCGGTCAGCGGCGACTCGGCGGGCAGGATCACGCCGTGGCGCTCGAGGTACCCGTCGTACTCGGCCAGCAGTTCCTCGAGCAGCTCCGGACGGGCCTCGGCCAGATTTCGCACTTCGCCGGGGTCCGCCTCGAGATCGAAGAGTTCCCACTGCCCGGTGGACAGCGGCGGCTGCGTGTTGCTGATCTTCCACTGTCCGCGCCGGTAGCCGCGGTTGCCGAAGAGGTGCACGCCGACGGATTCGCGGACCGAAGGGGCCGCGCCGGTCAGCACGGGCATGAGCGAGACCCCCTGCGGCAGCGTCCTGCTCTCGAACAGCGAATCACTCGCCGGCTGGATGTCCGCGAGGTCATAGAGGGTCGGCGCGACGTCCGTCACGTGTGCGATGGCCGGGTTGAACCCCCTGGCCGCCACGGCCGGGCCCCGCACGATGAGCGGTGAGCGGATACCACCCTCGCTCACGGAGTTCTTGAAGAGCTTCCACGGCGTCACCGCGGCGCTCGCCCACTCCCGCCCGAGCACCGTGAAGTCGCCCGGCTGCCCGCGTCTATCGTGCGCGTTGGTCCAGTGCTCCTCGAACCACTCCTGCGTGACGCCGGGATAGACCAGCGGTCCCGGCGAACTCGCGCCGTTGTCGGAAAAGAAGAGGACATACGTGTCGTCGAGCACGTCCTGCGCCGCCAGGTAATCCACCACGCGCCCGATCTCCGCGTCCATCAACTCGACCATCGCCGCGTAGATCTCCATGCGGCGGGCGTCCTTCGCGCGCTGCTCCGCCGGTCGCTCGTCCCAGGGCGCCGCGTGATTCGGGAACCACGCAGGGAACCGCGGATAGTTCCAGAGCCCCGCCCCGTCCGGGATGAGCCCCAGGGCCTCCTGGCGCTCCGCGCGGGCCCGGCGTGTCGCGACCGGCCCGTCGGCGTACGCGCCGCTGTATCGGTCGAGCCATTCGTCCGGAACGTGCAGCGGGTCGTGGGGTGCGGTGAAGGAGAGGTAGGCGAAGAACGGGGCGTTGGCATCCCGCTGTTCGAGGAAGTCGATCAGCGTCCCCGCGTAGGCCGTGCTCGAGTAGAAATCGGCCGGGAGTTCGTGCACCGGTTCCCCGTCCCGGACGTACTCGGGGATCTCCACCGGCGCGATGGGCCTCTGGTCCGCGAAGTGGCTGGCGCCGCCGGTGAGCAACGCGAAGGAACGCTGGAAGCCCCGGTTGTGCGGCCCCTGGGCGTCCTCGTTCGCGAGGTGCCACTTGCCGGTCATGGACGTCTGGTAGCCGTGGGCCGCGAGCGCCTCCGCCACCGTGACGACCCCGTCGTGCAGCTGCCCCTCGTAGTTGATGCCCACCTGGTTAGAGGCCCGGAGGCCGGACTGCACCCCGAGTCCGGCTTCATGGTGGTCGACGCCGGTCATGAGCATCGCGCGCGTCGGGGCGCAGGTGGGGGCGACGTAGAAGCTCGTGACGAGGGTGCCTTCCTGCGCAAGGCGGTCGATGGAGGGCGTGCGGATCTCGCCGCCGAGCACGCCGATGTCCGACCAGCCCAGGTCGTCCGCGACGATGACGAGGAAATTCGGCGGTTCCGGCCCGGTGTCGTGCGGGTCCTCGAGCGCCACCGCGCAGGCCCCAGAGGCAAGTGCCCCGCCCAGGAGCAGGGTGCGGACGCAAGGCATGGCAACTCCCATCCAGCGAACTCTGGCAGCATTTCATACCACAAGACCCTAAATTTGTTGACAAGTAAATTTAGCTGCCCTAGTTTCTCTACACTTCAAAAATTACCGGGTGGATTGGCATGAAAACTGATCTCCGGAGAAGCTTCCCTGTCGCGGGTATGTCGCTCGCCGCGCTGCTCGCCCAATCCGGTACCGCCCAGCAGGCCGACGACGACGCGCAGCTGATGCTCGAGGAAATCGTCGTGACCGCGCAGAAGCGCAGCCAGAGCATCCAGGAGGTGCCCGTGGCGATGACCGCCCTCGGCGGCGAGGCGCTCGAGGACAACGGCGCCGTGAACCTCGAGGACCTGAGCGGCATCGCCCCGAACGTCCAGCTGACGCAGATGGCCATCATCCCCAACGTCGGCTCCTTCACCATCCGCGGGATCAACTTCACCGACCCGGATCCCAACGCCGATCCCAAGACGGGCGTGTCCCTCGACGGGGTTCCCCTCACGCGCAACAACGGCCTCCTCATGGACATGTTCGACATCGAGAGCGTCGAGGTGCTCCGCGGGCCCGGTGAACTCTTCGTCCACCGTGTCGGCGATCACCGTAACGTCGAAACGGTCGCCTTCGTAAGAGACCGTCGCCCTGCCGCCGCGCGCCTCCTGCGCGCCGAGTTCCGTCCCGGTGAAGACGTTCTCGTGCTGCCCGTCGAACTCCCGGTGGCTGACGGCGACCTTGGCGCGCAGGCGGCCGTCGGCGAAGCTGCCGCTGTTGAGTACCGCCCGCAGGATCTGCTGGCCGTAGTCGCCGACCGTGGCCTTGACCTTGCCGCCCGTCTCCTCCGTCGGCCGTGCCGAAACGAGCTTGATCGTGCCCGCCATGTTGTTGCGGCCGTAGAGCGTGCCCTGGGGCCCGCCACTTCCAACGTCCTGAACGACCCGGACGGCATCGGCCGAGACGGCGACGAGTACGAAGTCCACCAGGACGTCGACGGCTACTCCGACTTCGACACCTGGGGACTGACCTTGCAGGCCAACCGGGAACTCGACGCCGGCACCCTCACCCTCGTCGCCGGGCACCGTGAACTCGAGTACGAGACGTTCGGCGACTTCGACGGGCACGCCGGCGCGCCCGACCGTCCGAGGATGCTGCCTCCGCCGTTCAGTTTCTTCCAGGCGTTCCACGTGCGGCGCATCGCCGAACACGACCAGCAGACCGTCGAGCTGCGCTTCGCCGACGCCCACAGCGACCGCTTCGACTACGTCGTCGGCCTTTTCCACGTGCAGGAGGAGTTCACCCAGCACAACTTCCAGAACGTCGGTTTCCCTCCGCTACCCATCTTCTTCCCCCTGGACGACCCGGACAGCACCTGTGGCTTTTAAACATCTGCCGCTGCCGACGATATTAC
>VXNE01000077.1 GCA_009840715.1 Gammaproteobacteria bacterium | reverse complement strand
CTCCCACCACCACCGCGACGTCGTCACGCCCGACGCATTCCGTCCACGCGCGCCACAACCAGGTGTCCTGGTCTACCGCGTCCGAAAAGGGCCGGTTGGCAAAGTCGATCACACGCTCGTGCCCCAGGTGCAGATCGGACCAGACCTGCACCGTGTCGTCCCGGCGGTCCAGCACGGCGGCGCGGTAGCGCACCGCGACAGCACGCATGGCGCGGTGCGGCCGGCACGCGTAGCGCTTGTGGCGCAGGCGATCATAAGCGGCGTCGTGTTGCGCCCGATACGCGTGGAGCAACTTGTCCACCTGATCCGCAGTCGGATTGCTCATGCCTCGACCCTCTCCACCCGCTCCAGCGTAGTCGCTCCGGGAGGCACCTCGCCCGCCACCAACAGCTGCGCCAGCCGGCGCAGCCGGTCGAGCCGGATCGGCCGATACGCCAGCTGCTCCACGCTCACGTTGATGTGCCGCCCATCGCCAGGGGGCGTAGCGTGCTGGTGCCCGTGAACGTTCACGTGCCCCTCCGGCACGTCCGGCAGCGGCGCGTGCGCCCAGATCAGGGGCGGTTCCCCGGGCGACGTGAGTATCGCCTTGACCCGGTGAAAGCCCTCGACGCGCAGGTCGGCGGTCCGGCCGTCGAGATCGTGGTTGCCGACGACCAGAACCTGGCTGCCGGGCAGCCCGGCAATGCGCTCCCAGGTCGCCGCACAGACAGCCTCGGAGAGCGCGACGTCGCCCACGCACACCACGGTGCGGCCCGGGGCGCTGGCCTCCTGCCAGTGCCGCCACAGTTCCACGTCCATCGCCTGCACGCTGCCGTACGGCCGGTTTTGGTACTTGATGATGTTGGCGTGGCCCAGGTGCAGATCCGACCAGACCCATACCTGCTCGTCCGGCTCCTCGAGGACGCCGACGCCGTGGGCATTGATCGCCCGCCGCATCGCCGCCAGCGCCTTGCCGCCACGGCCGAGGGCCTCACGGAGCTGGTCCGCGTACAGATTCTGCGGCGCTTTCGGCTGCTGCCAGGCGGGCGCCTGTTTACCTGCCATGCTTTCGCTCCACGCACCGCCCACACGCCGGTCCGTCCAGATCGCCGTCGAGCGCCCGGAGAGGCTCGGCGAGCACGGTCGGTGTCACCTCCACTACCAGGTCCGGACGGAACAGCCGTGACTGGCGCCGCGCGGCCTCCCCGGGGTAGCCGCACGGATTCCCGAGACAGCGCGTCCGCCCCACCCGGTAGTCGTACGCCTCGTGCGTGTGGCCGCTGATCCACACCTGCGCGCCCAGCTGGCGCACCAGGTCTTCCCGATCGTTCACGAAATAGGGGTTCATGGAGTCGCCATCGAACTTCGGATGGATCGCCCCCTTTGTCGGCGGCCAGTGCGTCACCACGACGTCGACCTGGCCGGCCTGCTCCACGAGCAGGTCGGTCTGGTGCCGGTGTGCGGCCAGGTGCTCGGCAAGCCTCCAGCGGTTCCACGGGGGCCAGTAGAAGTCGTTGATCACCCGCTCCACCCCCCGCAGGTAAGGCTCGTCGCGGCGCCCCCAGAAGTCCGAATACCACGGGCCTCCCAAGAACCGCACGCCGGCGATCTCCACGCCCTCCGCCACCAGATAGTGCAGATCCGGATGCTGCGCGGCGAGGGCCTTCCAGGCGACATCGACTTCGGATCGGACGACGTTCCCGTAATACTCGTGGTTGCCGGGCACATAGATCACGGGAGAAATCTGGAGCTCGCGCCAGACGAACCGGTGCGCCCCCACGTCGCCCGCCACGTCTCCGGCCAGCACGAGCAGATCGCGGTCGGGGACCGACCGGAACGTGCCGGGCCGCGGCCACGGGCCGCGACTCATTTCCATGTGGAGGTCTGAGGCTATCTGGATCTTCATCGTCCGGGCCGCATGTTGCTCGCGGTGATGCCCTCGGGCGGCAGATACGGCCGCTCCCACTTCGGGGCGTCGCCCCACCCCTTGACCTCCACCACCCGGTCCGGTCGAAAGTGGGGCGACTCCCGCACCTCATCCGGATAGCCCCCGGGGTTGCTGACACAGCGCGTCAGCCCCACGTGGTAGTCGTACGCCTCGTGGACGTGGCCGCTGATCCAGAGACGCGCGCCGATCTCGCACACCATGTCCGGATAGTCGTTGACGTAGTAGGGGCTGAGCGGATTCCCCGCCAGCCGCGCGGGTATCGCCGCTTTCGTCGGCGGCCAGTGCGTCACGACGACGTCCAGTTCGTGGGTCAGGGCACGCAGCTGCCTGGTCTGCGCGGCGTGCGCGGCCAGGTGATTGACGATCGTCCACTTCTGGTGGACCGGCCACTCGAAATCGTTGATGCCGGTCGAAACACGGGCGAGCGTGCGGCGGTCCCGGGCGCCCCACAGACCGGAATACCACGGGGCGCCCCAGAACCTGATCCCATCGATTTCCGCCGTCTCCCCCACCAGGTAGTGCAGGTGGTCGTGCGCGCCGGCCAGCTCAAGCCAGCGCACATCGACGTCGGCGCGGTCCACGCGCCGGCCGTAGTATTCGTGGTTGCCCGGAACGTAGACCACGGGGGAGATGTCGAGCTGCTGTTCGACGAAGGCGCGCGCCATCAGCCCCCGGCCGATGTCGCCGGCGAGTACCAGCACGTCGCGGTCAGCGACCGCCCGGAACACCTGGCGCCGCGGCCACGTGCGGTCGCTGTAGTCCAGATGCAAATCCGAGGCGAACTGAATCCGCATGTTCGATCCTCTATACGCCCGAGTCCGCGGCCAGGGCCGCGGGGGTGCGCATGCTACGCACTGCCGGCCGGTTGGCCAGTCACAACTCCTCTACCGTCGCACGCGGCTGCGCCCGCCCCACAGCCCGCTCCGCAACCCGCCAACACGAGCTTGCCGATGAGCACCCCCGCAGGCCCCCACGGAAGTCCATGCCTCGTCGCGCTTGATCGTGCCCACGATTGGCCGTCATGTCGCTTCCTCCACACGGCACTCCGACCCGGCGGATACACCGCACACGCCGGAAGGCGTCACTGGACACGGAAAGCGCTCCCCACCTGCTTGCGCTCGCGCATCGCGGGTAGCCAACCCAACCAACGCGAAGGGCCAGAGAGTTCAATCAGACGAACGCTCTGCCGTGTTGCCGTTGCGGCAACCTAGTGGCGAGGCCAACTGCTGTCAAGCGCGTGGGGGGCTTCCGATCGCGTCGGCGCCCCAGGGTCCACGTGCCGGCAACGGCCACGCCGGAACCTCGGAATCACCGCCCCACCTCCCTCTCGCCCGCGGGGCAGTCCGCCACCCCAACCACGTCCATGGCGTCACCAGCCCCGCGTAGCCGGAGCGCAAGATGATCTGCATTCGAGAGTGTCCGACGCTCGCCCCTCCGCGCTGGAGTGTCCTCAAGAAATCCAGCCGTTCCGGGATTGCGGCACGCTACGAGGACGGTCTCGACTCTCGGACCCGTACAACCGACCGCGTGCGCCGGAGCCCGACCATCACCCTCATTCCATCTGCCTCGGCCGGGTCGACGTTGACGGGGCATGATCGCTACGGGACAGCAGCGCACTCAGGTCCACCACGTGATTTGGCGACTCCGCCTCGTAGTCGAGCGGGTGACAGGTCAGGACGATGACCTGTGAGCCGTCCGCCACCTGTGCCAGCAGCCGCCGCGTCCACCCCATGCGCGTCTCGTCCGTTTGCGTGAGCTGGTCGTCAAGCACGACGAAGGCTCCGAGGGCCTCCGCGATCGCGAGGCGCAACACGATGGCGATCTGCTCGCGCGTGCCGACCGAGAGCGCACCGAACTCCCGCTCCGACCCACCCAGTTCGATGCCCGACGCACCGAGTTGCGGTCCGAGTGCGAGCTCGCCGTAACGGCCGCCGGTGAGGCTGGCGATCCGCTCGCTGACCGGCTGCACCAGGGCGCTGCCCAAATGCGCCGCCCCCTCCTTCTCCGCCTCGCTCAAGGTCTCGCGGAGGAGTTGCCAAGCCTGGTAGTCGACTTCGAGTTCCTGCTCGCGCCGTGCCAGTGCGTCTGCCGCTTCCTTCGCCCGCTCGCGCTGCTCGTCAAGTTGCTGACCACCGGTCTGCTCAAGTGCGCCCTCAGCCTTGCGCAACTCCGCCTCGAGTTCCCGGATGCTCCGCGCGGCCAGTTCCGCGTCTTCTGGCAGCGTGGGGGGATCCCTTCCTTCCTGCGCGCTGGACGGCAGTGCCTCAAGCGCCTCCCGGGCTTCGTCACGGGCGGCGCGCAGCGCATCCGGATCAAGGCAGTTCACGTTTTCGATGAGAATCGGAGTCTCGCCCTCCAGGCGAGCCAGGTCCGTATGTGCCTCGGTGAGCGCCCCATCAGCCTCTTCGACCGCCGCCCGCTGCCGCGTTTGCGCCTCCGTCAGGCTCTCAAGAGCGACACGGGCCTCCCCGACCTCGTCCGCGGCTTCGGTCCGCAGCTCCCGCAGTTCCGCTTCAACGGCGGCAAGTTCGCGATCGAGACGCCCCTTCTCCTTCTCGGCACCCTCCAGGACGGCCTTCCAGTCCTCCAGCGCTGCAGACCGTTCGGCGAACCGTACTCCCTGCTCCTCCTGCCGCGCTTGCCTGTCGTCCAGTTCCCGGGCATCGCCCTCGACCTCGACCGCCATCCGCTCGGACAGCGACCGGCGTTCCTGCAGCCCGGCCTGCAGGGTTTC
>VXNE01000540.1 GCA_009840715.1 Gammaproteobacteria bacterium | reverse complement strand
CGCCCATACCGCCTCCCCGCACCACCGCGGCCCCGCCTCAGGCGGGCGCTATCGTATCGCAGGGTCCGCTGCTAATCTGTGGCCGCAAACCCGCCGATGGAACACGGCGCATGACGCAGGGCGCAGCCCGGCTCCGCATGGGGTTGGTCGGCGGCGGCGAGGGGTCCTTCATCGGCCCCGTCCACCGCATGGCCGCCGAACTCGACGGACGGATCGAACTCGTCTGCGGCGCGTTCTCCGCGGATGCGCTGCGGTCGAAACGCTCGGGCGGCGCGCTCTACGGACTGCCCGGCGACCGCTGCTACGCCACGTTCGAGGAGATGTTCCGCGCCGAGGCCGAGCTCGACGAGAACGAGCGCATGCACTTCGTTACGGTCGCGGTGCCGAACCACCTGCACTACCCGGTCGCACGAGGCGCGCTCGAAGCCGGATTCCACGTCGTGTCCGACAAGCCGGTGACGTTCGATCTCGACGAGGCCAGGAAGCTCGAGGCGCTGGTCGCCGAGACCGGGCTGCTCTTCGGACTCACCTACAACTACACCGGCTATCCGATGGTGAGAGAAGCGCGCCATCTCGTGCATACCGGTGCGTTCGGCGACATCCGGCGCGTGATCGTCGAGTACATCCAGGGCTGGCTCGCGGAGCCGCTGGAACGCGCCGGGAACCGGCAGGCCGAGTGGCGCACGGACCCGGAGCGTTCCGGCGCCGCCGGCTGCATCGGCGACATCGGCACGCACGGGGAGAACCTCGCGGCTTACGTCACGGGGCTCACCATCACCGAACTCTGCGCCGACCTCACGGCCTTCGTGCCGGGCCGGCCCCTCGACGACGACGGCAACGTCCTGCTGCGTTTCGACAACGGCGCCCGCGGCGTGCTCTTCGCGAGCCAGGTGGCGGTCGGCGAGGAGAACGGGCTGCGGTTGCGCGTGTACGGCGAACGCGGCGGCCTCGAATGGTCGCAGATGGAACCGAACACCCTGGTCGTGCGCTGGCCAGACCGCCCGGCGGAACTCCGGCGCACCGGCGCTCCGGGCACAAGCCCCGCGGCCGGAGCGGCAACGCGGCTTCCTGCGGGCCATCCGGAAGGGTTCCTCGAGGCGTTCGCGGTGATCTACCGCAACTTCGCGGCGGCATTGCGGGCAAGGCTCGACGGCGACGCCCCGCCCGCGGACAGCGAGGACTTCCCCACGATCGCGGACGGCGTGCGCGGCATGGCCTTCGTCGAGACCGCGGTGGAGAGCGCCCGACGCGGCGCATGGGTCCCGTTCGGCACACCGCACGGCGCCGCCCCACCATCTTCCTGACGGAGGAGACCAATGAAAACCGTCAAGGGACCCGCCATCTTCCTTGCCCAGTTCATGGCCGACGAAGACCCGTTCGACAACATCGAGTCCATGGCGCGCTGGGCATCGGGCCTCGGCTTCAAGGGCATCCAGGTGCCCATCGGCAACACCCGCTTCATCGACGTGGCCCGGGCAGCCGAGAGCACCGACTACTGCGACGAACTGCGGGGACGGGTCGGAGCGCACGGCATCGAGATCACCGAACTCTCCACCCATCTCGAGGGGCAGCTCGTCGCCGTGCACCCGGCCTACGACGCCCTTTTCGACGGCTTCGCTCCGGAGGCCGTACGCGGCAACCCCGCCGCCCGCACGTCCTGGGCGACCGAACAGGTGCGGCTCGCCGCGGCGGCGAGCCGCAACCTCGGCCTCAGCGCCCACGCGACGTTCTCGGGCGCCCTGCTCTGGCCGATGATGTACCCGTGGCCCCAGCGTCCCGCCGGGCTGGTCGAAACCGGGTTCGAGGAGCTCGCGCGTCGCTGGCGCCCGATCCTGGACGCCTTCGACGAGCACGGCGTCGACTGCTGCTTCGAGATTCATCCCGGCGAGGACCTGCACGACGGCGTCACCTTCGAACGCTTCCTCGCCGAGGTGGACGACCATCCGCGGGCGCACATCCTGTACGACCCGAGCCACTTCGTCCTGCAGCAGCTCGACTACCTGGCGTTCCTCGACATCTACCGGGAGCGCATCCGGATGTTCCACGTCAAGGACGCGGAGTACCGCCCCACCGGCCGCAGCGGCGTCTACGGCGGCTACCAGGACTGGCTCGACCGGCCGGGCCGTTTCCGGTCCCTGGGCGACGGTACCGTGGATTTCCGCACCATCTTCTCGAAGCTCGCCGCATACGACTTCGACGGCTGGGCCGTGCTCGAGTGGGAGTGTTGCCTGAAGCACCAGGAGGACGGCGCCCGCGAGGGCGCAGCGTTCATCCGGGACCACATCATCCGGGTCACCGATCGGGCCTTCGACGACTTCGCCGCCACGGACACCGACCCGGCTGCGAACCGGAAAGTCCTCGGCCTGTCCTGAGCGGGCCGGCGGGAGCGGCCATACAGTAAACTCGCCGCAAACGGAGGCGACCCATGACCCCAGAGGACATCCTGGCGCGCCCGGCGAAGGCGCTCACGCAGGCGCAGCGCGAGCACTACTTCGAAAACGGCTACGTCGGGGCCCCGGGCGTGGTCGGTGCCGACTGGCTCGCGCGGCTGAACGAGCGCACCGAACACTATGTGGAGGTAAGCCGCCACGCGGACGGCGACAAGCGCTTCGACCTCGAACCCAACCACTGTCCGGAAGCGCCGCGCATCCGACGCCTCACCTCGCCCGTGGACATGGACGAGGTCTACTGGGAGTTCGCCGCAAGCGGCCCGTTCGTCGATGTCGCCGAGGACCTGCTCGGACCGGACATCAAGTTCCACCACTCGAAACTCAACTTCAAGTGGAGCGGCGGCGGCGAGGAGGTGAAGTGGCACCAGGACATCCAGTTCTGGCCGCATACCAACTACGACGTGCTCACGATCGGCGTGTACCTCGAGGACGTGGACGAGCAGATGGCGCCGATGGGCGTGATCCCCAAGAGCCACCGGGGCCCGCTCTACGACCTCTACGATGGCAATCGCAACTGGACCGGCAACATCCAGGACGGGGACCTGCCCCGCATCGACGCCGACAGCGCGGGGTACATCCAGGGTCCGGCGGGCACGGTGACGGTGCACAACTGCCGCTCGATCCACGGCTCGCAGCCCAACTGGAGCGAGCGGCCCCGGCCCCTGCTCCTCTGCGCCTACGCCGCCGCGGACGCCATCGCCATCACCAACCTGGTCGCCCGGGCACGGCACGGCAACGAGATGGTGCGCGGGGAGCCGGCGCGCTGGGCGCGCTTCGATCCGCGGCCCTGCCTGATGCCGCCCGACTGGTCCAAGACCGGGCACAAGTCCATCTTCCAGCATCAGCAGCGTGAAGCGGCGCGGTGAGCGGGGGCACCGGTGGGCCTGATCCACGCTGACATCGAACTCGCCAACCCACGCGACGCCAGTCTCGCCCCGCTCTCGACGCGCGCGTTGGTGGACACGGGCTCGGTCGCGCTCTGTGTCCCGGAGCACGTCGCAGTGCAACTTCGGCTCGACGAACTGGAAGAACGCGAGGTCACCACGGCAGACGGCAAACACCTTCTGGTCCCGTATGTCGGTCCGGTACGGGTCCGCTTCGCGAACCGCTCTTGCTACACGGGCGCCCTGGTGCTCGGCGACGGCGTGCTGCTGGGATCCATTCCGCTCGAAGACATGGATCTGGTGGTCAATCCACGACTGCAGACGGTCACGGTGAACCCCGAGAGCCCCAACGTCCCGTCCGCCCTGGTGAAACGCAATGCCAACCCTGCAACATGATATAGACCTCTACTACACCGAAGCCGGCGCCGGCGACGCTATCCTGTTCTGCCATGGCGCCGGCGGCAACGCGGCAAGCTGGTACAACCAGTTCGGGGAGTTCGCGCGCGACCACCGCTGCGTCGCGTATGACTGCCGCGGATTCGGGCGTTCCACCTGCGCGGCGGACGACTTCGACGGGCGCCGGTTCGGCGCCGACGCCATCGCCCTGCTCGACCATCTCGAGATCGACTCCGCCCACTTCGTCTGCCAGTCGATGGGTGGCTGGACCGGCGTCCGCGTGGCGCTCGAGCACCCCGACCGCGTGAGGAAGCTCGTCCTGTCGGACACCATCGGCGGCATCGCGCTGCAGTCCGGGATCGACAGCATCCGCACGGTGGGCGAACGGGTGGCGGACACGCGACTCTCCAACGCAGCCGTAGCCCCCGGCTTCCACGAGAGGGAACCCGCGCTGGGGTTCCTCTATACGCAGATCTCGGACTTCAACCGCCTGCCGCAGGAAGCCGTCGGCGGCTCGCTGTTCGACCCGGAGACCATGGTGTCGATGGAGCAGGCCCGGACGTTGTCCCTGCCGATCCTCGTCTTCGCCGGTACGCACGACGTGCTCTGGCCGCCGTACGTGCTACGGGAACTCGCCGAGGCGCTGCCGACGGCGGAGTGCTTCGAGATCGACTCCGGCCACTCGCCGTACTTCGAGAACCCGGCCGTGTTCAACCGGGCGCTGCGGGAGTTCCTGGAACGCGCGTAGGGGACGGGCTTGTCCCGTCCCGTTTCAAATTCATGGATGAACGGGGTCTGCGGGCACCTGGTCCAGGTAGTAGGTGTTGCCGTCCGGATCCGCGAAAATCGCCATGTAGCCGCCCCACGGTTCCCGGGTGGGCGGACGCGTGAACACGACCCCCTTCTCCGCCAGCGCCGCGTGCGCGGCGTCGCGCTAGTCCCCGACG
>VXNE01000353.1 GCA_009840715.1 Gammaproteobacteria bacterium | reverse complement strand
CCGGGTCCAGCGCGTCCTCGACCACCGTGAATCCGTTCGCTTCGAGCTCAAGGGCATGACGCTCGAGTCCCAGCCGGGCGAGTTCGTCGAGGTGGGGATTGCTAACCGGGGACGCTTGCATGGGAACCTCCGTGGTCGGCGGTCGCGGGTTGGGGCGCTTTGGGAGCTTGGGAAGCGTCCCGTTCTCTCTGCCGGTATTTCACTCGCGGTGGACGATTCGTGCAACCGCGCTAACCGCACTGGGGGCCGGCCGCCGCGTCGCCCGCAATCGGGCACAATCACGGGGTGTTCTGCCGCCGATCCATGCGTGCCGCCTGGCTCCTGAGCGTCGCCCTGCTCACGGCGAGCGCGTCCTCGGAGCCGCGGTTCAGCCACGGCGTCCCGAGCTTCGGCACGCTGAAGTACGCGGAGGGGTTCTCGCACTTCGAGTACGTCAACCCGGACGCGCCGAAGGGAGGCACGCTGGTGCTGCCCACGGCGCAGAAGTTCGACAGCTTCACGCCGAACATCGAGAAGGGCATCCGTCCGCCGGGAGCGCACGTGATCGAGCTGGCGATGCTCTACGACCCGCTGTTCTGGCCCTCGGACGACGAGCCCGGCAGCTTCTACGGCAACCTCGTCGAGAGCGTCGCGCTCGCGGACGACTACTCGTGGGCGATCTTCCGGCTGCGGCCGGAGGCGCGCTGGCACGACGGCGTCCCCGTCACGGCGCGCGACGTGCAGTTCACCTTCGACTGGATCGCCGAGCACGGGGCGGGCGGCGTGCGGCACGCGTTCCAGTTCATCGACGGCAGTGAAATCCTCGGCGAGCGCGAGATCCGCTTCCGGTTCAAGGACCTCTCTGGCCTGAGCGCCAACAACGTGATCGTGATGGCGAAGTGGCCGATCGTGCCGGAGCACTACTGGCGGGACCGGGACAGGACGAAGACGACCCTCACGCCTCCCCTCGGCAGCGGTCCGTACCGTGTGGCCGAGTTCCGGCCGGGGCGGTACATCCGCTACGAGCGGGTGCCCGACTACTGGGGACGGCACCTCGGTATCCATCGGGGGCGGCACAACTTCGACTCCATCCACTACGACGTCTACCGCGACGCCACCATCGCCCGGGAAGCGCTCCGCAAGGGCCTGGTCGACTTCCGCATCGAGACCGATCCCCGGTACTGGGCCAACGGCTACGACATCCCGGCCAGGGCAAAGGGTTGGCTCGTCCTCCGGCGGCACACGCGCATGTCCTACGTGGGCCTGGCGCGCGCCCTGGCGTTCAACACGCGCCAGGAGAAGCTCAAGGATCATCGCGTGCGGCGCGCGCTCAGCATGGCGTTCGACTACGAGTGGGCCAACCGCGCCCTGAACCACGGCCTGTACGAGCGGCCGATGAGCTATTTCCCTGGCTCCTACCTTGCCGCGAGCGGCCTGCCCACGGAGGCGGAGCGGCGCCTGCTCGAGCCCTTCCGCGCGTCCTTGCCGGGGCGCCTGTTCACGGACGCCTTCGACCTGCCGCGGTCGACCGGCTTCGGCTCCAATCGGAAGGCCCTGCTGGCGGCGCTCGAGGTCTTCGCCGAGGCTGGGTGGCAACTTCGCGACGGTGTGCTCAGCGATGCCCGAGGACAGCCTTTCACGCTGCGTTTCGTGATCCGCACCCCGGAAGAACGCCGCACGTTGCTGCCCTACGTGCGGCACCTGGAGCGCCTCGGCATCGCGTGGACGATCCGTCTCGTGGAGACCTCCCAGTACGTGAACATCCTGATCAAGGGGAACTTCGACGTGGTGTTCGGCCGTTTCGGGGCCGCCATCACCCCGGAGTTCGGACTGCGGGGCTGGATCCACTCGGCGTCGGCATCGGCGGCGCTGACGAACTCGGCGGGCGTCGCCCATCCCGCCGTCGACAAGATGGTGGAGAAGGTGCTCGGCGCCCGAACGATGGAGGACCTCACGACCGCGGCGCACGCCCTCGACCGGGTCCTCCTCTGGAACCACTACCACATCCCGCTGGTCGCCGTGGCGGGGCCGCGGGTGGTGTACTGGGACAAGTTCGGCCGGCCGGAGGACCCGCCGTTCCGCACCGGCTTCCCCGACGCATGGTGGTGGGACGAGGCGAAGGCGCAGCGGATCGCGGCGGGTCTGGCCCCGTAGGGAAGCAGTTCAGCGCCCCGCGGCCAACGCCTCGACAGCCTTCCAGGGGATCGTTCCGAAGTCCTCTCCCGTCGCAATGAAGTGAAGACAGACCTGGGTCGCGCCGGCATCGAAATGACGCTGGATGAACCGCTCGACGCTGGCCTGGCTTCCCCATGCGACTGTCGCGTCGATGAGTCGATCGGACCCTCCGTCCGCGAAGTCTGCGTCACCAAAGCCGAAACGCCTCCAGGCCTTCCGGTAGTTCTCCAACCCGATGTTGGGCGCACCCATCGCTCGCGCGGCAGCACGCGCCCGGGATGGATCTTCATCGAGTACGACCTTCACCTCCGGACAGAGCCAGGCGTCGGGGCCAAGGATCTGTCGGGCTTCGTGGGTATGCTCAGGCGGCATGAAATAGGGATGTGCGCCGTCGGCGCGTTCCCCCGACAGGGCCAGCATCCTGGGCCCGAGTGCGGCAAGCACCCGAGGCGGCCTGTCGGGGGTCTCGCCGTCCGTGAGGTGCGGGACTTCGCCGCCCAACACCGCCGCGGGATTCAGCGCCTGGTCCATCGCATCGAGGTAGGTGCGCATCGTTGTGAGCGGCGGGCCGTACTCGAGACCGTGCAACTCGTGGACGACGACCGGATGCGAAACCCCCAGCCCCAGCAGAAACCGGCCGCCGGAAAGCTCGTCGAGCGTTCGCTGTCCCGCGGCCATCGTGCTGGGCAGTCGATCGAAGGTTGCCTGGATGCCCGTCGCGACGATCAGCTCTTGCGTGTTGGCCAGGAGATGTGACGCGGTCACGAGCAAGTCGCGCCGAAGACTCATCGACATCCAGAGCGTTCCGTAGCCGAGCGACTCGACCCGCTGTGCGACCTGCACGGCCTCTGCGAGCGAAGTGCTTTCGAAGGATGTCCAGAACCCGAATCTTGAAAGCTCCACGTATACGATCCCTCCCCCCTGTCCGAACTCACGCGGCGTCCACGGACTCGCCGCAATACTCCAGAAAGGCCCGCGTCGACTCGTCCAACGTATCCAGGCCTAGTACCAAGCCCTTCACCAGCCGCCCGGCGTTGGTACCGAGGCCGATCCCGTTGCCGTTGCCGACGATCGCCATGACGATGTTCTCGTGCTCCGGAACGTCCGCGACGATCGGCTGTCCCCGGACCGTCGCGCAGATCGGCCCGCCCCAGCCGGCTTCGACCCGCACGTTGCCGAGAGACGGGTAACGCCGCGACATTTCCGCGTGAATGCGACGGAACATGGCGTCGTTGCCGTCCGGAGCCATGCGGTCGGGGGCGAGCGCGGGTGTCGTCCCGCCACCGCCGAAGAAGAGCCGACCATCTCCCCGCAGGCGCTGGTAGAAGTGCTCCTCGTCGCGGCTGGCGGCCATGTCGTAGATGAGGAGGTCCTCGGCCGGGGGAGGGCCGACGGTCCTGGCCGTGTCTTCGTCCAGGGGCTCGGTGACGATCGTGTACGTGTGCATCGGTGTCGTGTAATGCCGCAGGAACGGGAACTGGCCGGAGTAGGCGTTGAGGGCCAGCACCGCCTTCGGTGCGCGGAGCGTGCCTCCTGGCGTCGTCACCGTGACCCGTGGGCCACCCTCGACCGAGTTCACCCGCGTTCCCTCGTACAGGCGCACGCCCTTGCGCAGCACCGCGTCGCGCAGCCCCCGGACCATGCGGTAGGGATGCGCCCGGGCCTGGTCCTCGAGCACCACGGCGCCCCAGGTCCGGAACGTGACGAGGTCGAAGTCGTTGGCCTCGACCGAGCGTACGGGGACGCCGAGGCCCGCGTAGTACGCTGCGACGCGTCGTACTACCTCCGCTTCCGCTCGCGTTGCCGCCGGCAGCCAGAACGGGCACCGCGCGAAGTCGCAGTCGATGTCCTCCGTGGCCAACAGCTCCTCGATCCAGTCGAGGCAGCCGTGCGCCCACGCGGCGAGTACGTGCGGTTCTTTGCTGCCGTAGTTCCACATGTGCGGCGTGATGTGGCCCATGTGACGTCCGCTGGAGGCGAAGCCCACGTGGTCCCGCTCGACGACGGCGACGTCGAGGCCTGCCTCGCGCAGCACGTATGCGCAGGAGAGTCCGACGACCCCCGCGCCGACGATCAGGACGTCCGCTGTGGCGTCGCCGGCCAAGGCGTCGGTCCGCGTGGGCTGCGTGTCGTCGGCGAAGAAGTTCGTGGTGAACGGGATGCTCTGCATGGTCTGCTCCTCAGGCGATCACTGCTCCTCGAGCCAGTCGCGCATCAGCTTCTTGATCTGCGTCTGGTAGGGAACGCACACCAGGCGCGCACGGGCCTGGAAGGCGGCGAGCAGGGGCTCCGGCACGCGCATGCTGATGAGCCGCGACCGTGCGCGCGCCTGGCCGTGGAGCATCCGGAAGTCCTCCAGGAAGCGGACGATGTCCTGTGGGGCCAGGTCGCGGCAGCGCTCGAGATAGTCCTTGGAGAACCGTTGCAGGGGCCGTTCGGCGGAAGACGGGCTCACCGAAGCAGCTCCAGCGCCTGCGCGTACTCGAGATACTGCGGTCCGGCCCTGGGGCGCGTCAATTCGATCCTGTAATC
>VXNE01000648.1 GCA_009840715.1 Gammaproteobacteria bacterium | reverse complement strand
CTCATGGGGGGCTAAGGGCTTCTCATGGCTCGCCATTCAGATGTCGACCGGGAACCGCACCGAGAGGTCCTCGGAGATGTCCTCGCTCGGAATGAACACCTCGGGACTCTCTTCGCTCGCGTTCGCCGGGGCCGGTTCCCCGGAGGGCGCCTCGGCGCGCTCGGCGGCCTCTTCGGCTTCGGGCTCCGACGTCGCCTCGGTCGCCGGCGCTTCTGCCTCGCCAGCCAGGGCCGGCCACGTCCCCGCCACCAGGAGCCAGAGCGCGGCGGCCGCTACGGTCCGGAGAAGGCTGCTTGCCGGTCGCATCGTCCTCACTCCGCGAACCGCGCGATGCGGAAGCCGACGTCGGGGCGGGCCTCCGCGCCGTAGTCGCGGAAGGCCAGGCGCAACTCCGAGATGGCGCCGTGCATCCAGCTCGAACCCTTGATCACGTGGTAGTCGCCGTCCTTGGGTCCCAGCGGGTTCAGGCGCTGGTCCGGCTCCGGTATCTCGTAGAAGTCGTGCACCCATTCGGCGACGTTGCCCCCGAGATCGTAGAGCCCCTTCGCGTTTGCCTGGAACGTGCCCGGGGGACCGCTCACGATGTGGTTGTCGTTGTAGCCGAAGATGATGCGTCCCACAACGTGCGTCGCGGAACGGTCGGCGTAGTTGCCGTGCCGATCCGGAGGCGGCAGGCGCTCGCCCCATGGGAAACGCAGCAGCGGCGCGCCGTCCTCGACGTGCCGGGCGGTCCAGGCCCACTCGGCCTCGGTGGGCAGGCGGTACCCGAGCGCGTCGGGGTCGAAGCCGACGACCTTGCCGAACTCCTCCACGTAGAAAGGCTCGAGGCGATCCTGGGCCGAGAGCCAGTTGCAGAAGAGGGCGGCTTCGTCCCAGGCCACGTTGGCGACCGGCTGCTCGTCCTCGTCGAGGTCGGAAGTCTCGAAGGAGCCCGAAGAGTGCCCGGGGGCGAAGCGGCGGAAGTCGGCGTTGCTGACCTCTTTCTCGGCGACGTAGAAGAAGCGGGTCAGGTCGACGTCGCGCAGCACCTCGTTGGCGCGGCGGCCGGGTTCCCGGCGCGACGCGCCGAGCCGGATCGGCGAGGGCTTCATGAGCAGGAGCGCCTGCCCGAGCGCCGTGGCGATGCGCGGCTTCAGGCGGGCGAAGCGGGCTTCCTCCAGAGTCAGCAGGCGCACTTTCACCTCCTGCACGAGCCCGGGCTGCGGCGTGACCGTCTTGCGGTACCCCGCGTAGCCGGGCTTCCGGATCTCGATCTCGTGGGGCATCGCCGCGAGCGTGACCGTGCGGTTCACGCCGCCGCTCAGCGCGCCGTCGATCCAGAGTTCGGCGTCTGCGGGCTCTGCGGTGACGGACACCTCGCCGGTCAGGGCGGGCAGGTCGAAGCGGACGGCGGTCTCCCGGCCCGACGCGACGCGCACGTTGCGGGTCAGGGCACCGTAGCCGATCTTGAACACCCGCAGCCGATGTTCGCGCCCCGGCGTCAACTCAAGCTCCGTCGGCGTCGTGCCGCGATACGTCCCATTCACCGTGATGCCCGCCCCCTCCGGGGAGGAGCGGACGCTCACGAGTCCGTCGGCGCGCTCGAGGTCGATCGGGGGCAACACGCGTGTTTCCTCGGCTCCCACCTTCACGATGTCGCGCCATGCCTTGTAGCCGGCGAGCTTCACCTCGATGCGGTGCTCGCCGCTCGGCACGGGCACGGGGCCCGGCGTGACGCCGACCTCCGTGCCGTCGACGCGCACCGTGGCGCCGGCCGGGCGGGTGGGGAAGGTGACGTCCGCCCAGTCGGGCCGGAGGACGCCGTGCACCGTCTGTTCGACCTCCCGTCCCTCCACGTCGACCTCGACGTGGGCGTCCTGGTACCGGGGCAGGGACATCGTCACCGTGCGCGCACCGGCCGCCACGTCGGCGGTGAGGGGCGCTTCCCCAAGGGCCGTGTCGTCGACGAACACCGCCGCGCCGGCGGGCTCCGAGTGGAAGGTCAGGCGGCCGGGCAGGCGCGTCATGACATGGACGAACGTCTGGCTGCGCGGCACCGCCACGTCGACAACCGTTTCCAGGGGGCGATAACCGGGCGCCGTGGCGCGGAGGAGGTACGCGCCCTCGCGCAACAGCCGGATGCCGGCGAACTCCAGTTCGAAGCCGCCGCTGACCTCGACCGCGGCGGTCGCCGGCTCGATATCGAAGCGGACCGACTTGGCCGTGAACAGGAACCAGAGGAACCAGGCGACGGCCAGAACCGCCGCGATGGCCGCGATGCGCCCCCTGGTGAGCGGCAACCGGCGCCGCGTCTCGTCGACCGGCGTCGGCTGAAAACGGACGGGCTCGATCGTCGAGTTGCGGGTCGGGTCGTTCACGACAGCGGGGCCAGTGCCCACCGGGGCACTAGATGCGTTCCTCGCACCGGATCGTGACGGGCGCCATGCCGGCGTCCAGGACAATCTCCTTGCGCACGTCGCGGCACCCGGCGCGGCTGCCGACGATCGTGTAGCGGCCGGGCCGAAGCTGCAGCGCGCGCCGCTCGAAGCTGCCCAGCCGCCCCACCCGGTAGACCGTCACCTCGGTCGCGTTGTCGGAGACGAGGACGAGTTCGACGGGGACCTCCGCCAGGGACAGGAGGGCCGCGAACTCCTCGACTGTGCCCCGGTAGGCCCCGCGGGCGTCCGTATCCGCCTGCGCGCGTTCGAGTAGCGCCCTTGCCTGCGCGAACACGGCGTCCTCCGACAGGGCGGCGGGGTCCGCGAGGTAGTGCTGCATCTCCTGGACGGCCTGCGCGCGGCGGCGCAGCCGCATGCGGCCGTCGCGGGCGAACTGGAGGTTGGCGTCTATCTTGAGGACTTGCTCGAAGGCCGCGAGGGCCGCTTCCCAGTCGCCGGCGTCCTCGCGTTCGCGCGCCTCCTCGTGCAGGCGGTTGATGCGGGCGATGGTGCGTTCGCGCTCCGTCTGGGCCAGTCCGGCCTGCGCCGCCGCGTCGTCGGAGCGCTCTGCCAGGATGTCCCGGAAGACGGTCTCAGCCGCGTCGAAGTCTCCCTGCTCCAATGCGGTGAACCCGCGCGACAGGCGTTGGCGGTGTGCCTCGCGGACGATCTCCGCGCGCACCTCCGCCAATGCGGTGTCGATGCCCGCGGTGAGGCGATCGAGGCTCCGCGCCTGCTCCAGGAAGGCGAGGGCTTTCCGCGGCGCCCCCCGCAACCGGGCGCGCTCCGCCTCCCGGAGCAGGTCGAGCACCTCTGGCTGGCGTTCGGCGCGCGTCTTGCCGGTGCGCCCTTCCACCGAGTCGGGGTGGATCGCCAGCGCGTCTTCGAATGCGCCGGCCGCATGCCCCGGGCGCCGCTCGTCAAGGGCCGTGCGGCCGCGGGCGATGGCGTCGCGGTACAGCGTCTCGCCGCGGTCGCGCACCGCTTCGAGGTCGGCTAGCGCCCCGGCGTACTCCACGAGGGCCTGTTCGTAGTCCCCTTCGAGGAACAGGCGGTCCGCCTCGGTGGCGCGGTCAAGGACCGCGGCCAGCGCGGGGCCGCCCCAGGCCTCGACGTTCATGTCCTCCTCCAGCGCGCGCTGCAACTCCACGAAATGGCCCAGCGCCTCGCGCGCTTCGGCCTCTGCGCGTTCGAGTTCCAGTTGACGGAAGGGCGGTATCCCGGGCTCGGCGGAACGGACGGGCGCGGCGGCGTCCGAGGGGGGTGCGTCCGCGATGGCGGCTTCGGGCGCTTCGACGTTCTGCGGCAGGGCGATGACGACCCACGCGAGCACGCCGGCGAGCAGCAGGACCACGACGGCGAACGACAGCGTGCGCGCCGACGGCAGGGACAGCGCACGGTTCCGCTGCCCCCCCTGGGTGAGGGGCGCGGTGGTGGGAACGATGGTGACGCGGTCGGCGGGGTCAGACTGGGTCATCGGCGGTTCGGGCGGCCGTGTCGGCCTGCGGATCCGCGCCTTGCCCGGTGCCCTCCACGGATCCGGTGGCGGTTTCCGCCGGCTCCGAACCGAGCGCGAGGCCCAGCTCCTCCAGGTAGACCTTCCTGAGGATGCGCCGCAGTTCCTCGTACTGCTCGTCGACCGTCCCCTGCAGGCGCAGCGTCTGGTTCTCCAGCTCGATCGTGTGCGGCACGATCTCCGCCTCGGCCGAGATCCCGAGTTCCTGCAGGACCTCGGCGTGCACCCTCGCCTCGGCGAGCTTGTCGATGGCGGTCTTGAGTATCCCGGCGCCCCCGATGATGCTGACCAGGCCGCCGTAGCGGGTGACGATGTCGTCCGCCTGGGTCTGCGCGGCGATCCCGCCGATGACGGCGGCGGAGCCCGCCATGATCCTGGCGCGGGCCTGTTGCTTCGCCCGCTTGTAGGCGATCGCCTCGTCGTAGGTCGCATGGCGCCAGCTCTGGTACGGGACGAACATGCTCGCGCTGAATGTGGCGTAGTGCTCGTCGAGGGTGTCGATGAAGAGGTACTCGCGCTCGCGGATCTGGCGGACGCGGCCCAGCATGGGGTCGTTCTCCGCGGGCAGCCGTTCGATCGTCACCTGCCCCCTGCGCGTGGTCCCCAGGTAGTCCTCGAAAGCGTCGGGCGCGAAGTCGCGTGCGAACTGCATCTCGGCCGTGGCCCGGATCTCCCGGATGTCCTCCGGCGAGAGGGTCTTGTGGTGGGCGAGCAGGTCGTCCGCGAGGTTGCGGTAGGCCGTCTGGAAGGGGTCGATGT
>VXNE01000135.1 GCA_009840715.1 Gammaproteobacteria bacterium | reverse complement strand
CCATCTTCGGGCCGGAATCAGCGGGTTCATCGCATCGCTCCGGCCCGTTGGGCGTTACTGCGAGCGGCAGACCGGCTTGATACGGAAACCATCCGAAACCGTCGGTGATCGTCACCTCGTCGGCGCATGGGAGACGTGTCGGTGCCCTTGGTGTGCGTGGGAGCCTTGGGCCGGCGGCCGGATTGGACCCGGCGCGACGGGCGCGCCAGGGCCTGAGCTGGACTCCGACCGTCTGCGGGCGGTGCCGGTGGGGCGCACCGGCTCCGCAACTGTCGCTCCGTGGAGGCCGCCCCCTGCCGGATCAGGGACTGTACACGTAGACAACCGGTAGCTGGGAGATGTCGGAGACGCTGGCATCCGTATGGTGATAGATGTTCATCCGTCCCGTGCCGCAGTCGCCGAACCCATCGCAGGAGACCGCCCCGACCAGTCCGTCCGCCGCGGTTTCCCCCACCCTTTCGCGTAGCGCCATCCGGTCTATGAACAGCCTGTCGCCGTCCTCGACAGCGACAGAGTCGATGGCGGAGATGAGGATCGAGGTTGCATCGTAGGTGTGCGCCCAGTAGGGCGACGGGGGAGAGCCGCCGTGCCTGGACTCGTAGGCGGCAAGAACCTGGGCTCCGCTTCGGCCCGTCAGCTCGTTGACGTTCGAGCGAAAGTCCGATTCCGGGCCGGCGAAGTAGATTCCCTCCGATTCCGGCGTCGCCAAGAACGTGGAGACCAGGAGCGCGGCCGCGGAGATCAGGGTCGTCCCTTCAAGGCCCTCGAAGGTCCGCGCCTGCGCGGCAAAGGCCGTTCCTTCCGTCACGAACAGCGGAAAGAAGATCGCGTCCGGGCCGACCGCCGCGAACTCCCCGAGAACCTCTGTCATGTCGGTATCGCCCTTCTCGATCTCGGCCTCGGCCGGTATCTCGCCGCCAAGGCCCGAGAACGCATCGGCGAACGCTTCCACGAGTGCGGACGTGTACGGATCTCCATCGTGAAGTGTGGCGACACGTCTCAGCTCCAGCCGGTTGTAGACGAAGTCCGAGAGGGCGCGTGCCTGGTGGAGGTCGTTGGAGGACACCCGGAAGTAGCCGGCGTAATGGTCGGCGGCGGCGTTTCCGGCAAGATCGGAGGTGAGCCGTGGCGAGGTGTTGCTCGGAGAGATCATGACCAGGCCCGCGTCGCTGATTACGGGCGCCGCCGCCACGGCCGCTGCCGAGCAGGATGTCCCGATCACGCCCGCCACCTTCGGGTCCGCCACGATGCCGAGCGCACCCGCGCGACCGCCCTCCGGCGAACAGGCGGTGTCGACCGGATCGCCGAGATCGACCTGGCGGCCGCGGACGGGGCCCATGTCCCCGGCGGCCAACTCGACTCCCTGCCGGGCCACAGCGCCGAGCGAGGTCGCCACCGTGACCGAGACGAGCATGCGGATCCTTATGTCCTCGCCCGCCTCGAGCGTGACCGCACCGAGCGGCCCCGGCGTGAACTCGACGTCGTCCGGCCCGGTGGTGCTCCCACACCCGAGCGTCGCAAGAACGGCGAGGAGGGCAGGACCTGATGCCGCGACGCGCGTACCCATGAGGCCAACCTCCTTCGATGTCACGTAGCGTCAGACGAGTTGCAGTCCGCCTGCGCGGACGACCACCAACACCAACTATGAGTCGCCCGGCACGGGTCCCACCACTTCCGCTCCAGCGACTCCAGCACGACCGGTGCAGCTACCGACGCCAGCCGAGCTCTTGGCTGGCCCGAAAGAGGATCTCGGCCGGCAGATCCGGATCATCGGCGATCTCCTCCCAGACCCGATAACCGGTCGGTGCCCGGCGCTCGATGACGGCCTGCCAGAACGCCTCGTAGCTGTCTCCGGCCCGCAGCCGGTCCAGGAGACGCGACGCCAGCCAGCGGTCGATGCGCGGGTCCCGGCAGGCGGCCCAGGGAATCCGCCCGAACGCTTCGGCGATGATGTCTTCGCGCGGTTTGGTCCACTCCCGTTCGAGGAGCCCGCCCAAGAACCAGCTCCCGTATTCGTTCCCGCGACGGCAGGGAAGGAGCTCGTTGGCCACCCCCTCCGGAGTGCCTCCCGCCACCTCGAAGCCGGCGAGGGCCTCCGCAGCCTGCGTGCTCGGGTCAGGGTCGTCGGACTGCGCCGCGAGGGAGAACGGTGCAACGAGCGACACCAGCATTACGAGGCAAGGAAGCGCGCTCCTGCGGGCTGTCGCGGTCCCCCGCACGCCGGACAGCGGTGGCGAGGCATCGTCATATCGATCGATCCGTTGCCGAATCCGCCGGAAGCCGTCCACCGAGTCCATCGGAAGCCGTCGCCCCCGGGATGCACGGGCACCAGCGCTGGATCGCCTTCGAGAGCGACGCATGCTTCCAACCTCCCAGAATTCCTTCGTGGATTCCCCCGCAGTCCCGGCGGGCAGCCACAATATTCTGGCACCGACCTTATGTCGCCACCACCAACAGCTCCCTGGCCATGCATGGCGATGGGCTCGATGATCCAGACCTCGCCGACGCGATCCAGGAATACCTCCCCCAACGGCGGCCACCGTTTGGCGCTCCACGGAGGCTCGCGTCGCATCCGCCTCAAGGGAGGATCCGGTGGGCAACCACCCGCCCGGGAGTGAAGGACCTCGGAAAACGCACCCACCTGCCCATTGGCGGGTGGCGGTCGCCCTCCGGACTGGACTCCGCGATCTCCCGCGAGCCGATCCGACTCGGGCGCACGCACTGGACGTCGGCGGAGCCGCCGGTCCCGGGCCCGTTCCAGATCGTGCATGTCACCCTGGGGAATTGCTGTCATGGGGATAGAACCAGGAGAGTCGACCTCCCGCCGGCGCCTTGAGAAGGTCTTGAGGACAGCGGGCGACGTGATCCGCATCGGCGACGCGGTACATGCTCTGGCCGTCACCCGCGTCGAGGCTGCCACGATCCTCTCGCGGTGGACCGGCCAAGGCTGGGTGCGCCGCGTCGGTCCCGGCATCTATGCTCCCGTACCACTCGACGCGCCCGAGAGCGGGCACGTTCTCGAGGATCCCTGGATCCTGGTTCCTGTCCTCTACGATCCCTGCTATATCGGGGGACGCAGCGCCGCCGGACACTGGGAACTAACCGGAGAAATGTCCGGCCACATCGTCGTCCTGACGGCTCGCCCGGTGCGGGAGAAGACGCAGCGGCATCACGGCGTGACCTTCTCGCTCAAGCACATCGACCGGCGCCGCTTCTTCGGCACGACCATGATCCAGCGGGGACGTACTAGGGTCGCCGTCTCTGACCTCCACCGGACCGTTATCGACATGCTCGACGACCCGGCCATTGGAGGCGGGATCGGACGCGTAGCTGACTGCGTCGCCGCGTACCTGGCACACGGCGAACGCAACGACGAGACCCTGCTGGCCTATGGCGACCGGCTCGGCAACGGCGCGGCCTTCAAGCGGCTGGGATTTCTCGCGGAGCGCATTTCGACGGATGATCCCCTGGTGCCGGCCTGTCAGAACCGCCTAACCGAGGGCCACACTCGGCTGACTCCGGCACTCGTCTGCTCGCGGCTCGTCACGCGATGGAGGCTCATGATCCCAGACAGCTGGGCCCGCGATCCGTGGGGATGACCGGCCACCGCGAGATCTCCGACTCCGCCTCCCCGCTCCCCCACCTGGTAGCGAGCGCCGAGAAGGACTGCGTGCCCACCGGGGATCTCGCGGAATTGGATCGGCGCCGCTTACATGGCCGGCTGGTTTCCAAGGGGGAGGCGGAGAGCGGGAGCGATCCTGACGCCCAGGGCGACGGACCCGATGAATCCCAGATCTGCCTCGTCGGGGCCAGAGAGGTCCGGCGTCCATTCCAACTCAAGCGAGTCGGTGTGCGGCAAGGCTCTCCACTCGGCCTTTGGCGTACGGAAGAAAGGGCTCGCCTGGACAGTCGTCACGGAGCGCTTCGACCGCGGTCGAGGCCGACGTGTTCCTGGAAGCTGCCCATGTTCTCACCGGGCGGCTCTGGCTCGCGGTCGGTATCCACTTCGCCTAGAACCTCACCCAAGGCGGCATCTTCGGGGTAAGGGTCTCCGGGTTCACAACAGAGCGGCTGCTTGAGTCGGAGCCCACCGGGCCCACAACCCTCTCCGGCAGGGATTTCGGCGTGGAGGTATCGTCTCTCGCGGTGGTGCTGGGGGTGGGGACGGGAGTGCTGTTCTTGGTGCAAGCCGACTGGAGCGGCCACTTCATCGCTCCGTTCTGTAGGAGGACGGCGCGCGCGGCTTCCGACGGCCGATTTTCGGAGCCCCATGGCCACGACCGGGCTCGGGAACATGGAGTGCGCGAGGCCTGCGATCCGGCCAACCAAGGTCCGGGCGATCAGCACCGTGCGCGCCTGGAACCCAACGCCGCCGGACACCGAAGACAGTTCGTAGCAATCCGCCCGGGTACCATGCGGCCCTCGTCGCGACCCACTCCGAAGCAGCTCTTGCCGACAACTGCAGCGCAACTCTGCGGACACACGATCATGACCGAATTCGACTATACCATCCCGTCCCCGCTGGAGCCTCCAGGTCCGTCGCCCCGTGACTTCGGAACGGTCAGGCGTGCCCCACGGGACCTTTCGCGGTGACGTTGACGGTCATCGTTCCCGCCTTCAACGAGGAGGCGTACCTCGGGCCAACTCTGGACTCGGTCCGAGCCGCCGCCGACCACCTTTGCACCCGCTCCGACGCCGATGTCCAAGTCATTGT
>VXNE01000593.1 GCA_009840715.1 Gammaproteobacteria bacterium | reverse complement strand
TGTGGGGTTGGCATGGGCTTCTCGATCCGCCCGTGCGGGTTCATGGCGACCGGCGGCCTCGGAGGCCTGATCGGGGGCATCGGGCTCGAGATCATCGGGTTTCCGGAGAACGCCACGCAGGAGATGCTCACCACCGAGATGCTGAATGGCCTGTTCTTCATGACCGGGCCGCTGTACTGGATCTTCGTCGCGGCCGGCATGGGGCTCATGGCGCTCTACAGCATCAATGAGCAGCGCCACGGCGCGATGATCGAGGAACTGAAGGCGAGGCGCGCGCCCGCGGTCGACCAGGGGTGAGCCCCGCCGGTCAAGTCACGCTACGACCCGACGTTCCCCAGGCTGGTCGTCATCTGCACGAACGCCGGCCCGCCCACGATCACCATGATCCCGGGCAACAGGAAGGCGATGGAGGGCACGATCAGCAGCGTCGGCAAGCGTCCCATCTTCTCCTGCATGCGCGAGATGCTCTTGACCCGGATGGAACTCGCGAGCTTGCGCAGGGCATCCGCGAGGGGGGTGCCATGGCGCTCGCTCTGCGCGACGGTCACGGAGAGGTCCCTGAAGTCCTGACTGTCCAGCCGGGCGGCCAGCCGGCCGAGCGCGTCCTGGCGGGTGCGCCCGTGGACGCTCATGTCCAGGGAGGCCTGACCCAGCTCCTTCGCGAGGTCCGGCTGAAAGGTCTTGAGGTTGTCCACGGTCCGCCGCAGCGCGCGATCGAAGGTCAGGCCGGATTCCAGGCACACGATCATCAGGTCGAACGCATCCGCGAGCCCTGCGTGCACGCGCCGGTAACGCGCCGCCGCGATCCGCGTCACGACGAGTTCCGGCACGAGGTTGAGCATCACCCCGCCGAGCAGCCCGCCGAGCAGGCCGATCCCCCACCCGAGCAGACCCGGCCACATGGGCGGCAGGACCGCAAGACCCACGACCAGCCCGACGAGGATGCACGCGAACTTGAGCCCGAGTACCACCGCGACCGCGTTCTCGGATCGCATGGCCGCGCGCTGCAACCCCACCGCGATCTTCTCGCGGTCGTCCTCGTTGAGCGGCATCAGCCCGCCAAGCGCCGGGGCCACGCGGCTGGCTCCGCTCCGCACGCCCGCCGCCATCCGCGCATCGACCCCCGTGCCGGCCCCACCTCCGGTTGCCAGCCGGAGACGCCGCGTCATGCGGATGCGCTGGACGAAGACCGCAAGCAGCGCGAATACGCCGCCGCCAACACCGAGTATGGCGACCAGCATGAGCATGTTGGTCATCGTCACCGCTGCGCGCTCCGAATCAGCAGCCAGGAGACGACCAGTCCGGCCACGATCATGCCGGCGCCCATGCCGAGCATATGGCGGGCTTCGCCGAGCAGCACGTCCACGAGTGCGGGCTGCAGGGCGGCCTGGATGGCTACGGCCAGCACGGGGACGGCGGACAGGATGATCAGGGTGATCCGCGACTCCGCCGTCGAGGCCTTGATCCGGGCCCGGTTGTCGAGACGCTCCCTGAGCATGTCGGCGAGGTTGGCGACGGCTTCAGACAGGTTGCCGCCCGTCCGCGCCTGCGTGCCCATGATGGCGGACAGCATCGCAAGTTCGCTCACGCGCACGCGCCGCGCTTCCCGCTCCATGGCGGCCGCCAGCGGCACGCCGAACTCCGCCTGGAGCTGGATGTTCCTGAGCGATCCCGCGAGCGGTTCCTCCGCCGCGGCCGTAATGGACGAGAACGCCTGGCCGGTCGCGATCCCGAAATACACCATCCGCTGGAAATCCTCGATCGCCGGCAGGAAGCGGTCGTTGAACGCATTGCGCTTGGCGGTCTCGAGCATCAGTCCGACGCTCCAGCCAAACGCCCCGCCGATGGCGAGGGACGACAGCGCGGCCAGGGGACCCGACAGGCCGAAGAACGACAGCCGCGGAACCAGCGTCGCGCACGCCACGACCGCAGCGCCAACCGCGATCGCCGTGGTGCGCACACCGCCGGAGAGAGGGTAGCGGCGCTCGAGCATCGCGACGAGCGGGCTTTTCGGTTCGCTGGCCCCTTCCTGCGCTTCCGGGACCGCCACGGCGCCCGCCTCCTCGACCTGCAGCATCTCGGCGAAGAGCCCCATGCGCCGCCTGACCCGCGACCGCGTCCGCAGCGTGCCGATCGCGGACGCGCCGATCGTGGCGAGGCCGACCAGGACGGCGACGATGACTATGAGAGAGTTGCCAGCTCCCATTTGGCTAGGCCGATACCCCGGACCGAGGGCGCCCCAGGCCCGCTTTCAGCAGATCGCCGAAGCCCAGATCCTCGACGCGCTCCGTGAACGACGGTCGACTGCCGCTGCATTCGAAGCGGTCGGCACCGACGTCGTAGGACCAGATGTCCTCGAGCACGGGCACGTCCCCCTCGAGGCCCACCACGTCCGTAATGGACACGATGCGACGCCGTCCGTCCTTGAACCGCGCGGCCTGCACGATCAGGTCCACGGCCGACACGACCTGGTTGCGGATTGCCGACAGGGGAATCTCGCCCGACGCCATCATGACCAGGTACTCGAGACGGCTGACGGTGTCCCGCGGGTTGTTGGCGTGCACCGTGAACATGGAGCCGGGGTGCCCGGTGTTCATCGCCTGCAGGGCTTCGAGCGCCTCGGGACCGCGCACCTCCCCCACGATGATCCGGTCGGGACGCATCCTGAGCGCGTTCTTCAGGAGATCGCGCATCGTGATCTCGCCCACGTGCTCCGAGGTCGGCGCGCGCGTCTCCAGGCGCACCACGTGCGGCTGCACCAGGCTCAGCTCCGCCGCGTCCTCCAGGGTCACGACGCGCTCCTCCGGCGCGATGTTGCCCGACAGCGCGTTCAGGATCGTGGTCTTGCCGGCCCCGGTCCCGCCCGACACGACCACGTTCAACTGGGCACGGGTCGCGACCTCGAGAAACGTGGCCATGTCGCGGTGCATGGCTCCGTTGCGGGCGAGTTCCTCGACCGTGAAGCCCCCCTTGCGGAAACGCCGGATCGAGATCGCTGCGCCGTCGATGGCGAGCGGCGGCGCGATGATGTTGACCCGGGAACCGTCCGGCAGCCGCGCGTCGCACATGGGGCTCAGCTCGTCCACCCGCCGGCCCACGCCCTGCGCGATCCGCTGCGCGATCTGGGTGAGGTGGTCGACGTCGCGAAACCGCACCTCGACCCGCGACAGGCGACCGCGCCGCTCCACGTACACCGAGCCCAGGCCGTTGACGAGGATGTCGCTGACCTCCGGGTCCCGCAGCAGCGGCCCGAGGGGCCCGAGGCCGCGCATCTCGTCCACCAGCCGCTTCGCCAGCGCCGCGTGTGTCCCGCCCACGGGCGGCGCGTCCGGCGCACTTTCAAGACTGTAGAGCATGCTCGTGACAAGCTCCGTGAGCTCGTCGTCGTTCAGGGTGGAAGCACTCTGCGAGTCCAGCGCCTCGAGCACGCGCCCGTGGTACCAGGGGACGATTGCCTCGAACCGGCTGAGGGCCGCGGCCTCGGGCGCGCCGTCCTCGGCTGCCGGCCGCACGGCGCGCGGCTGGAACTGGCCGCCCCGGCGATGTCGGATCGATTGCGCCATCTTGCTGTTTCGCCCTGTTTCGCCTGTTTCGCCCGTTGCCCGCCCGCCTTGTCCCACCCCGAGACGACGCCCATGCGCGACCGCCGGCCACGATCGTGCAGCCGTCGTCGTGGCCTTCCGCAACTACTTCGAAACGCGGTTTCAGCGCGGGGTACGGCGAGCCGGTCGGACCCGGCTGCCCAGCGCGTGACATCGTGAAACCGCCGGCTTCCGATTATACTGCGCGGCCGTTGGGTCCAAAAGCCGCGCGGCTTCGGAGACGTGTCTCGCGCCATCGCTCTTGCAGTGTGTGCGATGCTCGGGGCCGCCTGCTCGCTTCTTCCCCAGGAGCGGGAGCGGCCCCGTGCAGAGCAAATGGAACGCGCCGTCCTGCCCATGGCGCGGGCCGCGCTGGACGCGGGACAGGTGGAGACCGCCCGCCGGCTCTATCGGCGCGTCCTCCAGGTCGACTCCGACTCCGTCGACGCCCGCATGGGCCTCGGGGATGCCGCGGTGGCGAGCCGGGAGTCCGCGGAGGCGGCCCGGTGGTACCTGGCGGCCCTGGCAAACGCCAGGCGGCCCGAGGAACGTCACGCGGCACTCCTGGCACACGGCCGCGCCGCCCTGTCCGCCGGGCAGCTCGAGGCCGCGCGCAAGAGTTTCGCCAGGCTGACCGAGCCGGGCGAGGAGGCGCCGCAGTCGGTGGTCGCCTGGGGCTACAACGGCCTGGGGCTCACGCTCCTCCTGGCCGGTGACGTGCGCGGAGGGGTCGCGGCGATGGAGCAGGCCGTGCTGCGCTCGCCCGACGACACGCGCTTCCAGGGCAACCTGACGCGCGCCCTGGCCATGCTGACCGAGTTCGACCACCCCTCCACGGATGCGGCACCCACCGACGCCATCGCCCGTGCGCGCGAGCCGATGCCGCCGGTGGAGGGTCTCCCGACAGGCCCCGAGCCCGAAGCGTCTCCCCCCGTACGTCCGCGTCTGCCACTACCCGCGGTTCCCGAGCCGGTCGCCATGGACGACGGGGCCTCCGGGCGCGAGCGGGTCGCCGCGCCTCCACGGGAGACGCCGACGCCGATCCGGGTCGCCGGAGACCCGGGCGCGCCGGTTGCAGAAGACAGGGTCGAGGCCGAGCCCCCGACACGCACGCTCCCCGAACCCTCACCGGCTCCGGAAC
>VXNE01000063.1 GCA_009840715.1 Gammaproteobacteria bacterium | reverse complement strand
GGCCCGGCAGATCAATCTCGATTTCCTGATCTACGTCATGCTCGCCGCACTCTGGATCGCCTGGCGCCACGACTTCACGGCGGCCGGCATCGTGCTCGGGCTGTTCGCCCTGTTCGGCGCGGTGGTGCTGCTCCCGTACCTGCTCTGGGCCACGGCCAATGCGCGGGGCGACGTCCGAGTACTGCTGCTCGGCCGGCGGCGGGCGTCCGGCACGCCGGGATGACCGTTGTGGGCGGGCAACGCCAGGCGTTGCGCTAACATCGTCCGGAAGGCTTAGCCCCGGGGGTCGCAATGTCGCTCATCACGTGGTCTTGGTTGTTCCTCGTGCTCTACATCGGCGGCATGCTGGCGCTCGGCGTCATCGGCCAGCGCCGCATCGCCCATGCGGACGACTTCGCGACCGCGCGCGGGTCCTACGGGCCGCTGTTCCTGGCGCTTGCGTTCGCCGCGACGACGGCGAGCGGCGCAACGTTCCTGGGCAGCCCCGGGCTCGCGTACGAGTGGGGCCTGCCGAGCGCATGGGGCAACTTCCTGTACCCCATGGGCATGTACTTCGGCGTGCTCATCTCGATGCGGCTGATCGCGACCGCCGGCAACCGCTTCGGCAACCGCTCGATTCCGGAGTACCTCGGTGACCGCTACGGATCCGAGGGCATACGGGTCCTCGTGTCGATCTTCTCGCTGGTGCTCTTCTTCTACCTGGCGGGCCAGCTGGTCTCGGGGCTCGTGATGTTCGAGACGATGCTGGGCCTGCCCCCGGTCTGGGCGCTGATCATCACCACGACCGTGCTGCTGTTCTACGTGGTGCTCGGGGGCGCCCACGCGGACATCCTGACCGACGGCGTGCAGGGCTTCATGATGCTCATCCTCGCCGTGGTCGTCATCTTCCTGTTCCTGTTCGGCGTCGGCATGGACGGCGGCGTGACCACCGTGATCGACCGCATGCGCGACCAGGATGCGAACCTGGTCGGGCCGCTGAACCCCGACACGCCGCTCTACCACTCGTGGTGGGCCATCATCGCCGTGCTGTTCGCGCACATCCCCCTCGGGTTGCTGCCGCACCTCGGCAACAAGCTCTGGGCACTCAAGCAGACCTCGCAGCAGAAGACGTTCATCAAGCTCGCCTTCGCGTTCGGATTGACGCTGGGGATGATGGGCCTCGGCGGTTTCCTGGCGCGGGCGCTGTTCGGGGATGCGCTCTACGCCGACGGGAGCACGCCGAACGCCGCGCTGCCGATGGTTTTCATCGAGCTGTTCCCCACCTGGCTCGCGGCCCTGATCGGGGTCGGCATCCTCGCGGCGATCATGTCCACGGCCGACGGCCTGGTCGTGTCCTCGTCGCAGATCATCGCCAACGACCTGTACCGCCGCACGATCGCTCCGCGCCTCGCAAGGGTCCCGGACGAAGCCACGCTGGATCGCCAGGTCCTGCAGATCAGCCGGGTGAGCACGGTGGTCGTGCTCCTCATCTGCATGGGGATGGCCTGGGCCCTCATCGACGTGAACATCGCGCTGATCGTGTGGATTGGCAACGGCGGCATGATGGCGGCCTTCGCGGGTCCCCTGGTCGTGGGAGCGCTGTGGCGCGGCGTGACGAGGCGGGGCGCCTATGCCGGCCTGGTCAGCGGCTTCCTGACTTTCCTCGTCCTGCACCTGCAACTGCTCGATCCGGCCTGGTTCGGCTCCGGCGTCGCACACGACGTCGTGGCCTGGCTGCATGCCGAAGGCCCGAACCCCTTCTCCTGCGCGGCGATGGGCGAGGCGGTGTCGGTTGCCTTCACCTATGCGGTGTCCAAGGCCACGCAGCCGCTGCCGAAGGGTCACGTCGAGGAGATCTTCGGCAGCGCCTGAGTCCGGTCGCCGGCCGGCAGGGCGGAATGGAAATCGAGAGCGTATTCGACGAACTCGCCGCGCGACGCGTGGCGACCGTCGACCCCGCGGACACCGCCTTGCTGCGGGAGCTCGCCGCGGCGGGCGTCTCGTCCGATGGGAACCGGGCGTACCTGGCGGATTCCGTGGAACTGCTCTCCGCGGAGCGTATCCGCGCGCACCTCGCTCCACCCGCCACGGAATGGCTCCGTGCGCTCGAACTCGCCGCGCACATTCCCTCGACCAATACGGAGCTCGTCCGCAGGGGGTCGAGCGGAAGCATCGACGGGACCGCGCTCCTCGCGGAGGCGCAGACCGCCGGCCGGGGCCGCCGCGGCCGCTCCTGGCGCAGTCCGTTCGCCCGCAACCTCGCGCTCTCCGTCGGCATCCGGATCGACCGCGGCCTGGTCGAGGTCGGCGCCGTGAGCCTGGTGGTCGGTGTCGCGGTCGCGGACGCGCTGGCCGCGGTGGGAGTCGACGGGGTCGCGCTCAAGTGGCCGAACGACGTGCTGCTCGAGGGGCGCAAGCTGAGCGGCATCCTGACGGAACTGCCCCGGGCGGTAGCGCCGCCGGAGCTCGTGGTCGGCATCGGCATCAATGTGGGCGGTGCGGCAATCGTTGCCCGGGAGGTGGACCAGGGCGTTGCGGACGTCACCGAGCGGGTCCCCGACGTGTCGAGAAATCGCCTTGCCGGGGAGGTTATCGACTCGGTCTTCGACCGGTGCCGCCGCTTCGAACGGGAGGGGTTCGAACCGCTCCGGTCGGCGTACGATGCGTTGCACGGCTTTCACGGGGAGACGGTACGGGTCGTGGCGGGAACCGAGTCCGTCGCGGGCGTCGTCCTTGGCGTCGCCGCGGACGGCGCCCTGCGGTTGCGCACCGCGAGCGGCGAGCGGCGATTCAGCGGAGGTGAGGTATCGCTGCGGGCGTAGCAACCTCGGCGCGGATTCTCGACGTCGACATCGGCAACACCCGGACCAAGTGGCGTCTCGGTGCGTTGGCAGGGTCATCGGGCGGCGTCGATACACCGGCCTTGCCGGAGCGACCCCGGCGAGTCCGCATCGCGTGCGTCGCGGGTGACCGGCGCGGGATCGCGCAGCGCTTCGAGGACGCGTACGCAGTGCGGCCGGAGTTCGCGGCGTCGACCGCGGAGCTGGCCGGCGTAACCTGCGGTTACGAGGCGCCGACGCGGCTCGGAGTCGACCGCTGGCTCGCGCTTGTCGCTGCATGGAACGCCATACACCGAGCCGTCGCGGTGGTGGATCTCGGCACCGCGGCGACCCTCGACTTCGTCACGGCGGACGGCAGGCACCTTGGCGGATACATCGTGCCGGGGCTCGGTCTGATGGCGGCCGCGCTCGCCCCGGACACGGCCGGGGTCCGGGTGGCCGGGGACCTGGCGCCCGAACTCGGACCGGGGCGGAACACCGCCCAGGCCGTGCGGCGGGGGTCGACGGCGATGCTGCTCGACTTCATCGAGGCGTCGGTCGGACGTTTCGCGGACAGCTGCGGTGACGCGCCGGAGGTGTTCCTGACCGGCGGCGATGCGCAGTTGCTCGCCGGGCGCCTGCCCTTCTCGGTGCGGGTGGAGCCGGACCTCGTCCTCGACGGACTGGCGCTGGCCCTGCCGTGACGCCTGGGCCGGCATCGCGTGCGACGGCGTTCAGCTACGTCTTCTGGGTGCTGCTTGCGGCGAACGTCGGGCTGGGCGCGGTCCTGCTCCTCGCGGCGCCGGATACCACGTCGCCCGCGGCCCCGGGGAGCGGCGCGGGCGGCCGGGACTGCAGCGTCTCGCGACCGTTCGCCAACCTGCGTGAGGCCATGTCCCATGCGGCCCGGCTCGAAACCGCCGGGGCGCACGTGGAGGTGCGCGAAGCGGTCGCACGAGGTCGCCCCGATCACGTGGTGTACATCGAGCCCGCCGCATCGCGGGACGCCGCCCGGAGGGTGCTGCGGGAACTCGAAGGGCAGTCGATCGGGGGACAGGTAGTGCCTGCCGGTCCGCTCGAGAACGCGGTCACCGTGGGGGTCTTCGCCGAGCCGGAGACCGCCGAGGTCCTGGCGGTCCGCGTGTCGGCGTTCGGTTACTCCGTCAGGCACATGGCGCTCGAGAGAGAGCACGCCGCGTACGTGGTGCTTGCGAGGACGGGTTCCAACCGCGCGCCGGCCCGGCCGGCGCCCTGCGGCGTGCCGCCGGGAACGGTCGATGTGGGGGCCGCGGTCGCGGGTTGAAAGCACCCGATGGCCCGTCCGGCCGCATTGCCGCCACATGCCCCATCCACTAGAATCTCCTCCGTCTTCGAGCCGGCTCGAAGTCGCGGCCGCCGTAGCTCAGTCGGTAGAGCAGCTCACTTGTAATGAGAAGGTCCAGGGTTCGATTCCTTGTGGCGGCACCAGGAGCTTGTGCGTGCCGCGGGCGGGCATCTCGCGCGGACGCCGGCGGCCTGTCGAGCGGCGTCGGCGCCCGGATTCCCCGGGGGTCCGTGCAGCGTTCCGCGTCGTTGACAAGCGGCGCGCGGAGGCGCACAATTTCGCGCCTTTTGCGTAGGGTTCCCGGAGGGGTTCCCGAGTGGCCAAAGGGACCAGACTGTAAATCTGATGGCTCAGCCTTCGTAGGTTCGAATCCTACCCCCTCCACCACCCGCGGGATCGGCCGCCGGACCGGCGGGACGGGCGGGTGTCCGCGGGTATAGTTCAGTGGTAGAACCTCAGCCTTCCAAGCTGATGGCGCGGGTTCAATTCCCGCTACCCGCTCCACTTGGAGAACGTCTTGGAGAACCAGTCGGGCAGGATCGGTATCGAAACAGAGCGAAGGATTGGACGCTCACATAGCTCAGTCGGTAGAGCGCGTCCTTGGTAAGGACGAGGT
>VXNE01000273.1:1066-4755 GCA_009840715.1 Gammaproteobacteria bacterium | reverse complement strand
GTTCGAAGGTACGCGGGCGTCCGCATGGGGCCCGATGCTCGTGTACCGGTGGGCCGACGGCGAGCACCTGCACGCGCGCCGCGGCAGGCGCAACGATCCCGCAACGGCCTGGCAACGGTTCCTCGCCCTTCCGGTCGCCGAACGGCTGGCCGTGGTGCGATCGATTGTCGACCTCCACGTGGCGCTCGCCAACCGGGGCTGGGTGACGGGTGATTTCTACGACGGCTGCCTGATCTACGACTTCGCCCGCCGCCGAGTCCACGTCTTCGACCTCGACAGCTACCGGCTCGGCCCCTACGTCAACACCATGGGACGGATGTTCGGCTCGACCCGCTTCATGGCGCCGGAGGAATTCGAGAAGGGCCGCGTCATCGACGAGCGCACGACGGTGTTCGCGCTCGGCCGGACCATGTCGATCTTCCTTTCCGACATCGAGGCGCTAGACGACGCGGTCGCGACCGCCTGCGCGAGCGACCCGGACCGCCGCTACGCCAGCGTGGCCAATCTCGCGGCGGCGTTCGAAACCAGTATTGGACAATAGCTCTCGGCCCCTTGCCGGCGCACTGCGAGCGCCGCCAAACCCCTCGCCTGGCGGCTGCTCACCAGCGTGAAAACGCAATCGAGCTTTCGGGAGCGGGGGTCCTCTCACTCGGACGAGTCCAGGAACAGTCGTCGGTCCCAGTACACGGGCTCTTCAAGCCCCACGTCGATGCGTTTGGCCGTCCAGTCGGGGTGTCTGGCGTTGACAATGACGTTCCGCTCCATGCGCGCGACCACCGAGGGTACGAACAGGATCGCGCTTCGCGACTCCCGGTACCATTTGCTCCCGAAGGCGCGGGCGGACGCACCGACGGGGTCCGACCAGTCCGGGAGGGAGTCCTTTGTGACGACCTCGTAGCTCACCCCTTCCGGTATCGCGACTTCGACGAAGTGCTGGTTCGGAGGCAGCACGCCGTTGCAGTAGACGAGCTTCTCGAGCAGGGCGGTCGAGTAGTGTTCCGAAGCGTAGATGACCTCCTCACCAAGGTCGTGCCACCTTGCGGCGAGCTGCCGTGTCCCTTCAGCGCTCCAGACAGAGTAACGGCCGACGGGGTCGCCTATGCGATAGGCCCGAATCGCCTCCCGCAGGACCCGCGCGCTCATCAAACGGCGACACTGGCCTCGAGGCGGCGTACCAGGTTGAGAACGGCTTCCGTGCCGGCCGAACTGGACCGTGCCAGATCGAAGGGAGTCTCGTCTTCGAGCAACGGGTGCGGTCGATTGAGGAAGGCCTCGATGCGGTGCGGGTCTCCGTGGTAGACAAGGCTGACGGCGTCGACTAGCCGTCCGATATCGTAGAGTCGCTCGCTGAGGTCCCGGGACAGCAGTTTGCCTGCCTTGCGTACCCGGCGCAGCGTGGCTTCCGGGACGATGGGGCCGATCACCAGCTTCCTGCCGAGTATGTCCTCCAGGGCGGAGACGGCGCCAGGATGAAGCCCGTCGGAGATGCGCCTCGCGAGCTGTAGATCACCGACCCCATCAGGCTCCCGTATGGCAAGAAGGCGGGCCACGCGAGCGGACTGACCCGCAGGCAAGCTCCCGGGATCGGAATAGGCTCGCAGGTTCATTCACAGCCTCGCGGCGGGTCGTCAGTTGACGATTGTAACGCAGTCACATGGCGCTAGCCAGGGACCTGCCCCTGTCGCTCGATTGGCGGGCGAGGGTCGGCGACAATCCCGTCCCGCGAGGCCGGTCCGGGGTGACGAGATGGTGAGGTTTTACGCGCTCATGTGTGTCGTCGGGACGGTGTTGCCGTACGCCGCGCTGGTGGCTTGGGGCGTCGAGCACGGTGGCCTGGATCCCGCCGCCATGGTGTCGGAGATCGCGCGGTCGCGGCTGTCGACCTTCGCCTGGCTCGACGTACTGGTCTCCGCTGTCGTACTGATCGGCTTCATCCGCCACGAGGGCCTGAGGGTCCCTGTCGCCGGTCTCTGGATGCCCGTTGCCGGGACGTGCCTGGTCGGGGTCTCGCTCGGACTGCCGCTGTTCCTCCTGATGCGGGAGAGGGCGGTCCGGCGCGCGTCGGCCGGGTAGCGCGGAGGGTTACCGGGGCCGTTCCCCGGCCACCGTCAGCCGGTACATCTTCCGGTGCTGCGGAAAGTAGTCGTTCACGGGTTTGTGCTGCGTCGTCCGGTTGTCCCAGATGGCGACCGTGCCCGGCTGCCAGGAAAGACGCACGGTGTGCTCGTCGACGGTGATCTCGCCGCAGAGGAACGCGAGCAGGGCGTCGCTCTCGCGGCGTGACAGCCCCTCGAGGCGCGTGGTGAAGAGCGGATTGACGTAGAGGGCCTTCCGGCCGGACGCCGGATGGGTGCGTACGACGGGGTGCGTGACGGGCGGGTGGGCGGCCACCGCGTCGCCCAGGCGTTCCTGACCCCCGGGCGCCGCCAGGCTCTCGCGAAAGCCGTGGGCGAAGTCATGCACGCCCCGGAGCCCGGTGAGCAGGTCCCTGAGCGGTGCGGACAGGCCCTCGTACGCCGCGTGCGCGCTGGCCCACAGCGTGTCGCCCCCCGTGTCGGGGACGATCTGGGCGTAGAGAAGCGTGACCCCCGGGGGCGTCTCGCGGAACGTCATGTCCGAATGCCACAGCTCGATGCGGGACGGCGCCTCCGCAGTGCTCTCGAGGATCTGCACGCCGCCGGCCTCCGGGACGGTCGGGTAGGCCGGGTGGGTCTCCAGGTTTCCGAAGCGTTCCCCGAGTTGCTGGAACTCCGGGGCCGTGAGCCGTTGGTCCCGCAGGAACAGGACGTGGTGCGCCAGCAGGGCGTCCCGCAGTGCTTCGAAGACCTCGCGCGAGCGCAGTGCCTGGCGGAGATCCGCCTGGACCCGGGCGCCGATCGCCGGGCCGGATGGGGTGACCTGCATCGTGTCTCCGGGCCGGTTTAGCGGAACACCACCGTGCGGGCGCCGTTCAGCAGGATACGGTGCTCCGCCTGGTACCGCACGGCCCGCGCGAGCACCTGGGTTTCGATGTTGCGTCCCGCGGCCTCGAGGTCGGCGGGTGTGTGCCGGTGATCGACCCGCGCGGTGTCCTGCTCGATGATGGGTCCTTCGTCGAGGTCCGGGGTCACGTAGTGGGCGGTGGCGCCGATGATCTTCACGCCGCGCTCGTGCGCCTGCGGGTATGGCTTGGCGCCCTTGAAGCTCGGCAGGTAGGAGTGGTGGATGTTGATGACCCGGCCCGCGAGCGTGGCGCAGGTGTCCTCCGTCAGGATCTGCATGTAGCGCGCCAGCACCACGAAATCGATGCCCCGTGCGCGCACCTCCGCGAGCATTTTCCGCTCCTGGAGCGCCTTGCTCTCCCGCGTGACGGGCAGGTGCAGGAAGTCGACGTCGAAGGCGGTCGCCAGGTAGCCCGCGTCGGGATGGTTCGAGATGACGAGGTCGATGTCGATGGGGAGATCGCCGACGCGGGCGCGGTGCAGGAGGTCGGCGAGGCAGTGTTCGTACTTCGAGACCATGATCAGGACCCGGGGCCGTTCACCGGCCGGCCATAGGCCCCAACTCATGCCGTAGCGGTCGGCGACGGCGACGAACGAGTCCATGAGCGCGCCGAGCGTGGCCTCCCCGACGAAGGCGAGCCGCAGGAAGAAACGGCCGCTGTGCGGGTCGCCGAACTGGTCGCTCGCGACGATGTTGCAGCCGTGGCC
>VXNE01000273.1:0-1056 GCA_009840715.1 Gammaproteobacteria bacterium | reverse complement strand
TCGAGACGATCCTGTGCAACTACAGCCTCGCCTACCTGGCCGCGCGCGACTATGTCGCCGCCGTGCCACACCCGCCATGGGCTGACGGCGAATACCAGCCCGGGCTGGTCCGGGCAGTGGAGGGTCAGGATGTACTCGTTGTCGGCCATCGCCGCTCCCCGCCGGGGCCGTGCGGAGTCCCGAGGGACCGTGTCGGCGCGCGAGCCTACCGCGTGGCCGCGGCCGGTGTCATCCCGAAATGCCGCGCCAGGAGTCGGCCTCGGCCCCGGTGCTATGATCGAACGCCAGTCGGTTTCTGCGGCCGCTCCCCACCCGATACCGCAATGAAGGTCCCTCCTTCGGTCCGTTGGCAGGAAGGGCGCCTGTGGCTCCTCGACCAGCGGCGGTTGCCCGCGGAGGTCGCCTACGTCGAGCGGACGGACGCCGCCGACGTCGCCCAGGCGATCGCCTGCATGCAGGTGCGAGGCGCCCCCGCCATCGGCGTCGCCGCGGCATACGGCATGGCGCTCGCGGCGCGCGCCGGGGACGATCTGGACGCCGCTGCCGCAACCCTCATCGCGGCCCGCCCGACGGCGGTCAATCTCGCTTGGGCGGTGCATCGCGTCCGGGCTGCGGGCGACCCGGTCGCGGAGGCGAAGGCGATCCACCGGGAAGACACGGCGATGTGCCACGCGATAGGCGAGTACGGAGTCGGCCTCCTGCGGGACGGTATGGGCGTCCTGACCCACTGCAACGCCGGCGCGCTGGCCGTGTCCGCCCTCGGCACGGCGACCGCGCCAATGTACCTCGCCCACGAGGCGGGCGTGCGGCTGCGGGTGTTCGTCGACGAGACCCGGCCCGTCCTGCAGGGCGCGCGGCTGACGGCCTGGGAACTCTCCCGCGCGGGACTCGACGTGACGCTGATATGCGACGGGACCGCGGCGCACCTGATGGCGGAGGGCGCCGTCGACCTGGTCATCACGGGCGCGGACCGGGTGACGGCGAACGGCGATGTCGTCAACAAGATCGGCACGCGTGGGCTCGCCATCTCCGCCCGCTACCACCTGGCTCGTATAC
>VXNE01000645.1 GCA_009840715.1 Gammaproteobacteria bacterium | reverse complement strand
ATCCACATCACCGCGAACTCCCGCGAGGAGAGGCACGCGCCGAGCGGGACATCCGGCTCCGCTTCGGTGGCCGCGGCCGCCGCGCCCGCGGCCGAGTCCGCCGGCGGATCGCGCAGCACCAGGCTCGCGGGGAATAGCACGCAGGCGAAGACGAGCCCCAGGTAGAGGAACACCTGGGGCAGGTCGCCGCCCTGGGCCGTCTGGGTCTGGGTGACGAGCAGCGGCGCCAGCACCTTGCTGAGCAGGAACGCGCCCACGCCGAACCCCATGACGACGATGCCGGTCGCGAGGCCCTTGCGGTCCGGGTACCACTTGGCGACGGTCGCGACCGGGGTCACGTAGCCGAGGCCGATGCCGGCGCCGCCGATGACGCCGTAGCCCAGGTAGAAGAGCCAGAGGATGTCGAGGCGCAGCGCTATCGAGGCGATGACATACCCGCCGCAGAACATCGCGCTGCCCGCGAGCGCCAGCTTGCGCGGCCCGAGCTTCGGGAGGGCGGCGCCTGCCCACGCGGCGGACGTGCCGAGGGAAAAGATCGCGATGCTGAAGGCCCAGGCGGTGTCGGTGAACGTCCAGCCGTGGTCGCGTACCAGCATCGTCTGGAAGAAACTCCAGGCGTACACGGTCCCCAGGCAGAGCTGGAGCGCGGTACAGGCTACTGCGACGATCCAGCGGGGCATGGTGCGCAACCGACTAGCGCGTGGCCCGCGTCAGGACGCGGCACCTGACGGGGCTCCGGACGGGGCTTCGCCCGGTCCCCCGTTCCTCAGGCAGTGCAGGAACAGACGCGCGAGCTGTCCCGCCTCGTCGTCGCGCTCCAACACCCGGCGGTGCCGCGGATCGACCGCCTCCTCGCCCTCACCGCCGGCATCCCGGGCCACGGCGACCGCGTACGCCAGGACATCGCCCACGGGCCGGGCCGCCAGGTTCACGAGCCAGATGGCGGCGAACACCCCGACCACGAACACGATGGAGATGAGATACACCTGCTGCCCGATGGCGCGCTGGATCTTCAGCGCGATCAGGTCCGTGTCCATGCCGACGTGCACGGCGCCGGCGACCCCCGCCAGGATGGGGCTGCCCACCTCGACGAAGTCGCCCATCCCGGGCAGGTTGCGGTCCACCGTCTCCGTGTTGGACGGGTCCCCGGCCAGGATCTCCTCCGGAATGCCCGGCACGAAGGTGTGGGCGAGGTACTCGCCGGCCTCGTTCGTCACGTAGATGTACCTGATGCCCTGGATCTCGACGAACTGGTCGATCAGCGACTGCAGCGTGGAAAGGTCCCGGTTCAGGAGGATGTCCACGCTCGCGTCGGCGATGGTCTTGGCGATGTCCTGGCTGTTGCTGACGTATTCCTCCGAGAGGTGCGTGTCGACCGTGTAGACGCACAGGATCGACGTCGACAGCCCGATGAAGCCGAACAGGGAGAAGACGCCGAACAGGGTCTTCTGAAAGAGCTTCTTGACCTTCATATCGCAAACCTCTTCTGCCAGTCGTCGAGGGTGACGAAACGCCCCTCGTCCACCACCGTGTAGTACACCTGCTGCAGTCCCTGGCGGCGCTCCGGCCCGAACGACACGCGCTCCCCGATGCCGAGATCGAAATCCTTGACGGAGAACACCGCCTGTTCGAGACCGCGCCGGGTCGGGGGCTCTTCGAGCCGGGACAGGACCTCCACCAGGAGCTTCGCGTTGAGGAAACCCTCGAGGCTCACGAAGCTTTGCGGGAACGGCGTGTAGGCCTCCTGCACGAGTTCTCCCGGGGGCTCAGGGTCGTAGCGTTCCATCAAATCTCGGTACTCGCGCACGGCGGGAATGGACACGTCCTCGTAGCTCGGCACCACCTGCGAGTTGACCAGCAGGTCCGTGTACTCGCGCGGGTCGTCCCGTCCCTCAGCGAGCAGCTTCAGCAAGTTCTCGCTGCCCACGAACGACAAGTTCGCGATGGGCACGCGAAGCCCCAGGTCCACGGCGTCCCGGGCGAACCCGGCACAAGCCGCGTACGCCCCGATGCACACCACCGCGTCGGGCTCCGCGGCCTTCAGGATCTCCACCTGCGGACGCATGCTCGCCGTGAACTGTGTGCCGCGGCGATAGCTCGCCTCGCCCGCGATCCGCTCGCCGTGCCGACCGAGCGCGGCCCTTACTCCCGCCCAGCCGCTACGCCCATATGCATCGGCCTGGTAGAAGACGGCGATGCGACGGCGTCCGACACGGACGAAGTTGTCGACCAGTCCCGCCGTCTCCTGCGCGTAGGACGCGCGCAGGTTGAAGGCGAAGTCGCCGTATGGCGGCTGGCGCTGCGGCTGTGCCCCCGTGAACGGGAAGAACAGGTACATGCCGCGGTCCTGGAACTTCTTCAGCATCGGCAGGACCCGGGTCACCGTCGGCGTCCCCACGTAGCCGAACAGCAGGAAGACCTCGTCCTCGAGCATCAGCGTCATGGTGTTCTTGACGGATGGGTCGGGCTGATAGCCGTCGTCGTAGGTCTTGAGCGCGACACGCCTGCCGCCGACGCCATCGCGGCCATTGACGTGCTCGAAGAACGCGCTGGCGCCCCGGTAGAGCTCGATGCCGAGCCCGCGGGAAGGGCCCGAGAAGGCGGCCGACATGCCGAGCACGAACTCCGTGTCGGTCACGCCGGCGCCCCGGGCGGCCGACGCCCCGAGGACCCGGCCGGCCGCGAGGCCCGCCAAGCCAGTCGCCATGATCGATCGGCGCGTGAACACCGGTCGCGTGTCCCCCGTTCCCTGCTTCCGGCCTACTTTAGCGCAGGGCAAACAGCGGAACGAGGGCGCTCCCGGCGGCCGGCACTGGCGGGTCGTGCCTGCGGCCGCTATGGTCCGCGGACCAAGGAACCACCCGGAGCACACAGATGAGTCAGGCCCAGCAAGTAGACCGGGAGCGACTGGAGAAGTTCTTCTTCCGTGTCGCCAACCAGGTGTCGGCGGGTTTCAACTGCTCCCTGTCGGCGCTCGGCGACCGGCTCGGCCTCTACAAGGCCCTGGCCGACGTCGGCCCGGTCGACAGCGACGAGCTCGCCGCGCACACCGGGCTGCATGAACGCTGGCTACGCGAGTGGCTGCGTCACCAGGCCTGCGTCGGCCAGGTGGAGTACGCGGACGGCCGGTTCGGGTTGAGCCCCGAGGCCAAGATCGTGCTCGCCGAGGAAGACCACGCTTTCTTCTTCGCAAGTGGTTTCACGGCCTGTACCGCCACGTATCCGTCGATACCGCGGCTGCCGGACGCGTTCCGCACGGGGTTAGGGCTCACCTACGACGACCACGGCGAGGCGTGCGCATGCAACCTCGAGCGCATGAGCGGCTACCTGCAGCGGACCGAACTGGTGCCGAAGCTGCTTCCCGAGATCGACGGGATCGTGGACCGGCTAGAGGCGGGCGCCGCCGTCGCGGACGTGGGCTGCGGGTCCGGCACGGCGTTGCTGGCGATGGCCGAGGCCTTTCCCGCATCCACGTTCACCGGCTACGACACCTCCACCCACGCGCTCGACAACGCGCGGCGCAATCTGGCCGAGAGCGGCGTCGACAACGTGCGCCTGGTCGATCCCTCGGCCGAGCCCATGCCGGACGCCCCGATGTTCGACCTCGTGACGACGTTCGACGTGGTCCACGACACGACGCATCCCGCCGACCTGATCCGCGCGATTCGGGGTTCCCTCAAGGAAGACGGCGCGTGGGTCTGCGCCGATATCAGGAGCTTCCCGACCTTCGAGCAGAACCTCGCCGAACACCCGATGGCGGCGTTGCTGTACGGCTTCTCGGTCACGGTCTGCATGTCGTCCGGGATGTCCACGCCCGACGGTGCGGGCCTCGGCACGCTGGGCTTCAACGAGGAGGTGGCACGAACGATGACGAGCGACGCCGGATTCTCCCGGTTCGAGGTGCTCGAGTACGGGAACGCGATGAACGCGTACTACGACATCAGGCCCTAGCCCGCCGCCAGTCCCGACATCACGCCAAAGCGGCCGTCGATGACGTCGCGCAGGGCGTCGGCAGGGCCGCCCATCGCATCGCCCGAGCGCACGTGGTATCCCCCGGGTGCGTCCACACCCTTGGGCGTCCGTCCCTCGCTCCGGTCCTTCGCCGCCTGCAGCGCGAGCTGCCGGAATCGCACCACGCCGAGATCCGTCTGCCCGAGGAGTTCGCGCGTGCGGTCCGCGATGAGACCCTGGCTGTCGGCGATGGCCTGGTCCTGTTCCGAGATGCCGACGATCCCGGTGAAGCTCTGTTCGCGCTGCAGCGTGCGGTCGATCAGGTAGTCGTTCTCGCGGCGTCGGACGGGCATGTAGTGCTCGTCGACTTCCGCGAAGATGCCCGAACCCTGCTCCATGCGTTCGACCTCCTTGTCGCTCAGTGGGCGGTCCGGGTTCCAGCAGTAGCAGAAGATCCAGCACGACTCGTCGTCCACCGGGACCCAGGTATTGCCGAGGTTGTTGTCCTCCGGGAAGTTGCCCGGCGCGAGCGAGTGGTTCGGCATCAGGAACTGGGTCATGCGCCAGTAGCGTGCGCCGTCGTCCGCTCGCCGTGCGGCGCATAGCAACAAGCCCGCGGGGTGCTCCAGCACCGTGAATTCCGGCCGCCCGTCCTCGATCATCCAGCGGTAGCGCGCGAGCGACGGCGGCTCGTTGTCCCCGTCGATGCGCCGCATGCCCATGACCTCATGCAGGCCGACCTTCTCCCCGCCCCGCAACCCCGCGTGCACCGATGCACATTGGGCAGAGACCCAGCACCCCGCCCCCGCC
>VXNE01000050.1 GCA_009840715.1 Gammaproteobacteria bacterium | reverse complement strand
CCCCCCCCCCCCCTATTTTTTTTACTGATCCGGCGCCCACCGAGATCTACCCGGGTATTATCGTCGGCAGCGTCAGTTGTGTATAACAGACCTGCGGTGGCCACGCCGGTGCCCACGATGCGCGGCGTGATGAAGATCAGCAGTTCCTGCTTGTCGTTGCGCTTCAGCGTCCGCCGGAACAGGCGTCCGAGCACGGGCACGTCCCCGAGCAGCGGGGTCCTCGCGATCTCCAGGTTCCGGTTGGTGCGGAACATGCCGCCGAGCACGATCGTGGCGCCGTTCTCGACCAGCACGCGCGTGGTGACCGAAGTGGTGTCGATGCTGGGCACGCCGTTGTAGAGCTGCCCCACGGAGTCCTGGTGCACGGCGAGGTCCATGATGATGCGTTCGTCCGGCGTGATGCGGGGCGTCACCGCGAGGGACAGCACCGCTTCCTTGAAGGATGTCGAGGTCGCCCCCGAGCTGCTTGCCTCCTGATACGGGATCTCGACACCGGACTGAATGGTCGCGGGCTGCTTGTCCGTCGTGATGAGCGTGGGACGTGCGATCACCTCCGCGTGGCCCTCGCTCGCCAGGGCCGAGATCTCGACGTCGAGGAGGTAGTCGGCGGAGTCGGTCACGCCGATGCCGAACCGTGTCGTCCCATTGCCCGAGACGCCGAGATCCGTCACCGGCCCGTCCGGCGACGCCGAAAGCCCGGCGCCATCCGTTGCCGAGCGCTGCAGTTCCTCCAGCGCCGCGAGACCTCCGCCGAGCTTGACGGTGGTGCCTCCGCGGGTGCGGAGCGCGGCGCCGCCCCACCGGATTCCGAGCTGCGTCGAGAAGTTGGCGTTGGCGTTGACGATCCGGGACTCGATGACGACCTGCCGCACGGGCACGTCCAGGTGCGCGATGACGTCGCGGATCTCGGCGATCCGCCCGGCCGTGTCGGTCAGTATCACGGCGTTGGTCCGGTCGTCCACGAGGACGCTCCCGCGGTCCGACAGGGCGGCGGGATGCTCGGCGCCACCGAGCAGCTCGAACAGCTCGGCGGCGCTCGCGTAGCGGATCTGGATGAACTCCGTGACGAGCGGAGCGAGTTCGGAGAACTGCCGGCGGCGCTCGAGTTCGAGCCGCTCCCGATCCGCGATCTCGGCGGCGGGCGCCACCAGGAGGACGTTGCCGATCTCGCGCTTGTCGAGTCCCTGCGTGCGCAGGATGAGGTCGAGTGCCTGGTCCCACGGGACCTGTGCCAGCCGCAGCGTCAGGCTGCCGGACACGGCGTCGCTGGCCACCAGGTTGCGCTCCGCGAAATCGGCCAGCAACTGCAGCGCGGCACGGGTCTCGATGTCCTGGAAGTCCAGGGTGATGGGTTCCCGGGTATCGGTCGCCGGTGGCTCCGCAGCCACCGCGCCGGGGAGCAGCACCAGGGCGAGCGTCGCCGCAATGGCCGCGGCGGCCGTCCGTGACAGCTCGCTACGCATCGGCCCGCCGCTCGGTGGATTGCCCCGGATCGGCTGCCGCGCGATGCAATGGCAGCTTGCGCGTGCGCGTCACCCAGTCGCCGCTGCCGTCGGCGATGGCCTCGCGCAGCACCAGTCCGGTGTCTTCGATCGCCTCGACCCGCCCGAAGTCCCGTCCGACATAGTCGCCGACGCGCACCGCGTGGACGTGGCCGCTGGGGTCGCGCACCAGGGCGGAACGCGCGCCCCGGGCGGCCAGGATGCCCGCGACGCGGAGTTCCTCCATCGCGAATGCCTCGAGCGCCGTCCTTGGCCGCTGCAGGTCGGGGGCCGGCGATCGGCCGTGGTCGGCGCTGCTCCCCCACGCGGACGCAGGCGGCTGGAACGGATCGCGCAGCGTCCCGGATTCGTAGAGGAATGCCGGCGCCGGGCGCGGAGTCGGATCCCCCGGGACGGGCGCAGGGGGGCGCCCGCGCGGCGCGGCCGTCGTGGCCGGCTCGGGGGCAGGACCGTGCGAGCAGCCGATGGCCATCGCGGCCAGCGGCGCCGCCCACCAGATCCCGTGCCACGCGACCCGGCTCATGGTGCGGCCTCGGCCGGGTCGCGGCGCCGGTAGGTCCTCGCCACCACAGCCATGCGCAGCTCGGTGTCTGCCGTGGCGCGTGTGACCTCGAAGTCGTGCAGCGTTACGACCCGCGACAGGCCGGCCACGGCCCCGGCGAATGCGCCGATGCGGTGGTACGTCCCGGTCAGCACGATCTCGATCGGCAGCTCGAAGTACAGATCCGACGGGCTCTCGACGCCAAGTTCGATGCGCTCGACCGTCAGGTCGTGGACGAGGGCCGCCCGGGCGATGTCCTCGAGCAGGCCCGGTACCTCGGTGCCGGTGGGCAACGTTGCCAGGAGGGCAGAGAAGTCGGCCCGGAGGGCGTCCCGGCGCGCCTGTTCCGCCCGGAGCGGGGCGGCCAGCAAGGTCTTGTTCCGCAGCGTATCCGCGAGTTGGCCTTCGGCGCGCGCGCCGGCCGACAGCGCCTCGGACCGGGGCGCGAGCCAGGCGATCCAGGCGACCGCGAGCACGAGGGCGAATGCCAGAGCCGTGGCCGTCATCCGGGCCGGCGCCGGCCAGTTGCCCGCGTTGCGCGGCTCGAGGTCCTCGAGTTCGATCGTGCGCAGCCGCTCGATCGCATCTCGCGTCCGCGCGCGTACCCCGCCACCGGACGCGGGGGCGAAGCGCCATGCCGACCGCGGCACCCTATCCCCCCTCGGCCTGGTGGGAGGAAGCCGCCACCGGAAAGGCAAGGTCGAAGTGCACGGCACGCCCGCCATACTGTGTCTGGTCCGGGTCTTCGCGGATACTGCGCAGCGTCGGCATGCCGAACCGTTCCGAGGCCGCCAGGCGGCGCATGAGGGCCGAGATGCGTGCCGCGGAGTCTGCCGTCCCGCTCGCGCTGATCGCGTCGCCGGTCCGCGTGAGCGTTTCGTAGTGAGCGCCGGCCGGGGCGGTGCGCGCGAGTTCGAGCAGCATCCGGGCGACGTTGGAGCGTTGTTCGTGCAGTCCGAGCACCACCGCGATGCGCGCCTCGAGCCCTTCGGACTCCGACCGCAGGGTCTCCACCGCCAGGATACGGCCGTCCAGCTCCGCCAGTTGTACGCGCAGGGCGGCGGTGCGGCCGTCCTGCCGGCCCGCCAGGCGGTCGACATGCAGGCCTGCCAGCGCGGCGACGCACAGGCCGATGAGCGCGCTCGCGGCGAGCCTGGCGAAGAACGCGCGGTTGCGGCGCTCCCGCTCCCACTCGCGCCACGGCAGGAGGTTGATGCGGCTCATCGGTCGAAGGCCCGCAGCGCCAGGCCGCACGCGGTCAGCAGGGCGGGCGCGCAGGCGGCGAGGGCTTGGCCGTCGACCCGGGGAGCGAGGGTCATCCCGGCGCAGGGGTCCGCTACGCCGGTTGGGGCGGCGAGGGCGTCGCCGAGCAGGTCGGCGAGTCCGGGGAGGGCCGCCGCGCCGCCGGCGAGCAGCACGTTTCCGACGGGGCGGTCGGTGGACGCGTGGAACAGGCGCATCGCCCGCGCGGCCTCCGCAACCAGCGCTACCCGGAAGCCCTGCAGGACCGCCTCCTCGGCGTCCGGCGGCAACTCGCGTCGGCGCAGGGCGGCGAACGCCTCGGCGTCGGACATGGCGTAACGGCGCCGCAGTTCGGCGGTCAGGCGATTTCCGCCGAAGTGCTGTTCCTGGACCTGGGGCTGCCGGGCGCCGTCGAAGGCATGGAGTCGCGTGACGCCGGCGCCGATGTCCAGCACCGAGAGCGACGCCGGCCGGCCCGCGCCGCCGGTCGTCGGCCCGGCGTGGACGGCCGCGCGCTGGATGGCCTGCGCCTCCATCTCGACGACGTGAGGCCGCAACCCACCCAGCCGCATGGCGCCCTCGCGCCGCTCCACTTCGTCGCGTCGGCAGACCGCAAGCAGCACCTCGACCTGTTCGGGATTCCGCTCGGACAGGTTCTGCACCTCGAAGTCCATCGCTACCTCCTCGAGGGGAAACGGGATGTGGCGGCCGGCCTCCGCGGTGATGCGGGACTGCATCGCCTCGTCGGACAGGGAGGCGTCCATCTCGACGATCCTGGTGATGGCCGCGGAGTCGGGCAGGGCGGTGGCGGCGCGCCGCGCCCGGGGGGCGGTCCGTGCGACGAGCTGCCGGATCGCTTCACCAACGGAGTCGAGGTCACTAATATTCCGGTCCACGACGGCGTTGGGCGGCAACGGCTCGACGCCGAAGGCCTCCACACGATGGCGGCCGTCGTGCTTCGAGAGCTCGAGGAGCTTGACGGAGGTCGAGCCGATGTCCAGGCCAACGAGTGAGTCGGACTTGTTCCACCGGTGCCGCACGGCCGTATCTCCCTGGCTGGGACCGGTGCGCTGCGGCCGCGGGGTGGGGCGGCCATGACGCGGCGCAGCCGACCGATCCTGTGGTCCATTGTCTGGCTCGGCGTGGCCGGTGTCTGTGGGACGGTTCTCACATTGGCTGGCAGTTATCTCTATTTGAACCCGCAGATTCCGGCTGCGCAGAGCTACCTCGATCTCCGCCCCGAGGCGCCGATGCGGGTCTTCACCGGCGACGGGGCCCTCATGGCGGAGTTTGGCGTACGGCGGTTCGTCCCCGTGCCCCTCGACGGGGTGCCGGAGGACTTCGTGAACGCCTTGCTCGACACGGAGGACAAGCGCTTCTACGACCACTCGGGCATCGACTACATCTCCTTCGCCAACGATGTCCTGCAGGTGTTGATGAACCCCAGCGTGCGTACGGGTGCGTCGACCATCACGATGCAGCTTG
>VXNE01000223.1 GCA_009840715.1 Gammaproteobacteria bacterium | reverse complement strand
GGGTTCCGGCAAGACGACGACCGTCGCGAAGCTGGCGCGGTTGCTAAAGGAACGCGAGAAGAAGAAGGTGGCGGTGGTCAGCGCCGACGTCTACCGCCCGGCCGCGATCGACCAGTTGCACACTCTCGCCGAAGAGGTCGGGGCGCGCTTCATCGCGAGCGCGGCAGACGAGACGCCCCTGACGATCGCCGAACGGGCCTTGAGCGACGCGCGGACTCGCCTCGACGATGTCCTCATCGTGGATACGGCCGGCCGGCTCGCCGTGGACGAGGAGATGATGGCGGAGATCGCGGCGCTGCACGCCGCGCTCGAGCCGGTCGAGACCCTCTTCGTCGTCGACGCGATGACGGGTCAGGACGCGGCGGTCACCGCCAAGGCGTTCGACCGGGCGCTGCCCCTGACCGGCGTCGTGCTCGCCAAGGCGGACGGGGACGCCCGGGGCGGCGCGGCGCTGTCGGTCCGTGCGCTGACGGGGAAACCCATCAAGTTCCTCGGCACGGGCGAGAAGACCGACGGGCTCGAACCCTTCCATCCGGACCGCGTCGCCTCGCGCATCCTGGGCATGGGCGACGTCCTGACGCTCATCGAGGAAGCCGAGCGCAAGGTGGACAAGACCCAGGCCCGGCGCCTGGTGCGCAAGATGGGGCGCGGCCAGAAGTTCGACCTCGAGGACCTGCGCGAACAGTTGCGCCAGATGGCGAACCTCGGTGGCATGGAGAGCATGCTGGAGAAGCTCCCGGGCATGAACCAGTTGCCGCCGTCCGCCCAGGCCGGCATGGACCCGGGACGGATGCGCCGCATGGAGGCCATCATCGACTCCATGACCCCCCAGGAGCGCCGCTACCCCGAGATCATCAACGGTTCGCGCAAGCGGCGCATCTCGCTGGGCAGCGGCGCCCGGATCCAGGAGGTGAACCGGCTGCTGAAGGAGCACCGGCAGATGCAGCGCACGATGAAGAAGGTGACCCGGAAGGGCGGCATGCAGAAGATGATGCGCGCACTGAACGCGCAGGGGCAGGCGCAGCGGTCGGCGGGACGCGGACGGCGCCGCCGCTGACGGATCCCGCCAAATGCAACAGTAGTCCCTCCTCGCCGGGGGATTCGTCAAACCAGGGGGGCGCCCGCGCCATGCATTGCCTGTTGACTGATCGGACCGACGACTTCGCCGCCATCCACGACGAAGACGTCGAGCTCGTCAGCGTTGCGCGTCCTCCTGCGGGTCCCCTCGACGCGCTCGCCGAACACCTGTTCAAATCTCGTCAGGCCGTGCAGACGGAATGGGAGCAGGCTGCAGGCGACCCCGACGCGCCATTGGCCGCCCTCTCCATGGGGATCGACGCGGATTGGCTTGGCGCGCTGGGCAACGAGATCACGCTCGCCGGCGAGATGCTCGGCGAGCTGGTGGGCTGCGAGCGGGTCGGAATCCGGGTCACCACCCTGCGTCGCCCGATGTGCCCCCGCTTCCACGTGGACCACGTACCGTGCCGCATGCTCGTCACGATCCGGGGGCCGGGCACCGAGTGGATTGCGAACGGTGACGTTGACGGAGCGCTTCTGGCCGCTCGCGACACGGACGCGCCGCCCGTCCGCCCCGGCGGCCACATCAGGCGCCTGCCCACGCGGAACTGGTCGCTGCTCAAGGGCGGCGCCTGGGACCACGGTTTCGGCGGCGTAGTGCATCGGTCTCCGCATGGGACGGATGAGCGATTGCTTCTTTCGTTCGACCCGCTCTTTACGGACCCCGATGTCGGGCCGCGCCGCATGGGCGAGACATGACGGAACGGTCGGGAGGGGCGGCGCCGCGACGTTCCCACCGTCCATCCCCTCCTGTAGAATGCCGCACCTTTTCGGGAAGAGAGCCCATGGTCACGATTCGCCTCGCGAGACATGGCGCCAAGAAGAACCCGTTCTTTCACGTAACCGTCGCCGACAGGGTGGCGAAGCGGGACGGGCGGTTCATCGAACGCGTCGGGTTCTACAACCCGGTCGCGCGTGGACAGGACGAGCGCATGCGGATCGACCTCGAGCGCGTGGACTACTGGCTGTCGGTGGGCGCCCGGCCCACCGACAGGGCCAGGCAACTCATCGACAGCGCCAGACGGGCCGCGGCGGCCCAGTCTGCCTGACCACGCTCTCGCTGCGCGGCGCGGCGAGCGAACCGATGCGGACGCCAGCCCGGCAGGCGTTTCCCGGGGAGTCCGTCTCCGGCGTGCCCGAGTGCGCCGAGATGGTCGTCGTGGGCCGTGTCGAGGGGCCCTACGGGGTGCGCGGCTGGTTACGCGTGCGCTCCTACACGGATCCGGCCGGGAACCTCGTGGAATACCGTCCATGGCACCTGCACGGAGACGGCGGCGGGTACGGCGGTTGGCGTGAGGTGCGCGTGCGGGAGATCCGTCCCCACGGCGAAGGGTACCGGTGCAGCATCGAGGGCGTCGCCGACCGCGATGCGGCCGCCCGTTGGCGCGGAGCGCTTGTGGGCGTGCCGGAAACCGTCCTGCCGCCCCCCGGGGAGGACGAGTACTACTGGCGGGACCTGATCGGACTGGCGGTCCGGACAGCCGCCGGGTCCGACCTGGGCCGGGTCGAAACCCTCATCGCCACCGGGGCCAACGACGCGCTCGTGGTCCGCGACCGGGAGCGGGAAAGGCTCATTCCATTCATCGCGCCGGTAGCCCGCGAAGTCGACCTGGACCGGGGCGTGATCCTGGTCGACTGGGACCCCGAGTTCTAGTCATGTGGACCGCGGCCATCAGCATCTTCCCGCGCATGTTCGACGCGTTGACCGGCGGCGACGGCGTGGTGGGACGGGCCATCGCCCGCGACCTCCTGTCATTGCGCGTCATCGATCCGCGGGACCACGCGGACGACCGCCATGCGACAGTGGACGACCGCCCCTACGGCGGGGGCCCGGGGATGGTGATGAAAGCGGAGCCGCTGACCCGGGCCCTGGACGAGGCGCGCGCGATGGCCCCGGGGTCGGTGACGACGGTGTTTGTCTCCCCGCAGGGCAGGAGGTTCGACCATCGCGTCGCGCTGGAACTGGCGGGGATGGATCGCCTCGTCTTCGTGGCCGGCCGCTACGAAGGCGTGGACGAGCGTTTCATCCGCCGCGAGGTGGACCTCGAGCTGTCGCTCGGGGATTTCGTGCTGAGCGGCGGCGAACTCGCCGTCATGGTCGTGCTCGACGCGGTCGCCAGGCTCCTCCCCGGTACGCTGGGCAACGCCGAGTCCGCCGGTGCGGAGTCCCACGCCGACGGACTGCTCGACCATCCGCACTTCACGCGCCCGGCCAGCTTCGGCGGCGAGGCGGTGCCGGACGTGCTGCTCGGCGGCGATCACGGGGCCGTGGCCCGATGGCGCCGGAGGGAAGCGCTCGGGCGCACCTGGCAGAAGCGGCCCGACCTGCTGGCGGCCCGGGCGCTTGACGCGGACGACCGGCGCCTGCTCCAGGAGTTCATCGCCAACGCCTCTTTCGACGCGCCGGTCGACGTGCCCGTCGGCGCCACCATCGCAGACACTACGGAGTAGACCCATGCGTCGCAACAAGATCATCGAGGAACTCGAAAACGCGCAGTTGCGCACGGACGTGCCGGACTTCGGCCCCGGAGACACGGTTTCGGTCCGCGTGCGGGTGCGCGAGGGTTCGCGCGAACGCCTGCAGGCGTTCGAGGGCGTCGTCATCGGCAAGCGCAACCGCGGCCTGAACTCGTCGTTCACCGTGCGCAAGATCTCGCACGGCGTGGGCGTCGAGCGGTCGTTCCAGACCCACAGCCCGCTGATCGCGGACATCACAGTGAAGCGGCGCGGCGACGTGCGCAAGGCCAAGCTCTACTACCTGCGCGAGCGGTCCGGCCGCTCCGCACGCATCAAGGAGAAGGTCTGACACCCGGCGACGGCCGGGCGCCGCGTTCCGGCGACGGCGGCTCGAGCGAGGGAGGCCCCTCGGAAAGCGCCCGCGGCCCCTCGGAAAGCGCCTGCGGCCCCTCGGAAAGCGCCCGCGGCCCCTCCGCAATCGACCGCTACCTCGACGGGCTCTGGCTGCAGAAGGGCCTCGCACGCAACACGCTCGCGGCCTACCGGCGGGACCTCACCGCGTTCCTGACGTGGCTCGCGCGCCCGCTCGACTCCGCGCGAACCTACGAGATCCAGGACTACCTGGCGGAGCGCCACACGCGGGGCGCGTCCGCGCGTTCGACGGCGCGACTCCTGTCGTGCCTGCGGGGCTACTATCGAGCCGCAGTCGACGCGGGGCGGCTCGAGCGCGACCCGACGGCCAACCTGGCGCAGCCCCTGCTCGGCCGTCCGCTGCCGAAATCCCTGGCCGAGAACGAGGTCGAAGCGCTGCTGGCGGCGCCGAACGTGGAGGACCCGTGTGGGCACCCCGGAGAGTACCGCGACAGGACGATGCTGGAACTCCTGTACGCGACGGGCCTGAGAGTCTCCGAACTGGTCGGCCTTGCGGTGTCGGCGCTCAACCTGCGGCAGGGGGTGGTCCGCGTAACCGGCAAGGGCGGGCGGGAACGCCTGGTACCGGTCGGCGAGGTCGCCCTCGAGTGGCTGGGCCGCTACCTGCGGACAGCCCGTCCGGCGCTGCTCAGGGGTCGGCCGAGCGACGCGCTGTTCCCGAGCAACCGGGGCACGCCGATGACGCGGCAGACCTTTTGGCATGCCATCAAGCGGTATGCGCAGCGGGCCGGCATCGAACGCGACATCTCGCCGCACACGCTCCGCCACGCGTTCGCCACGCATCTCGTCAACCACGGGGCGGACCTGCGCGCCGTCCAGACC
>VXNE01000538.1 GCA_009840715.1 Gammaproteobacteria bacterium | reverse complement strand
GATCTCGGCTGCTTCGGTCCGTATGGCTTGGATTGCCTCATCAAATCTGCCCAACGCAATCGACGCCAGAGCAAGCGCGCGCCTGGCGTTCGTCCGTGCGTCTTGTGAGAGGCTGCCTGCCGCCAGCAACGGCTGGAGCATGTTCCGGGCGGCGAAGGCCTCCTCAGGTGTTCGCGAAATGCGCCCGGCTATCCAGGCTTGCGCGTCATCGTCTAGGGCCGCAAGCGCGGGAGCGTCGGCAGCATCCGCCAATCCACCCGGCGCGACCATGGAGATCGCCCGCTTCACTTGCGTGGGAGATGCACGATCGGAATTCAGCACGCGCGCGGCATCGCGACTGGCCCCGTCAGGGTCCGATAGCTCGGACCGCCGTACCAATGCCCGCGCAAGAAACACGGCGGGTTCGACGTAGCCGGCCTCGATCGCCTGCGTCAGGAGTGTGTTCGCACCGGCAGGATTTCCCTCATCACGCCGTAGCAGTCCGAGGTGGTACAGTACTTCTCCATCGTTCCCATGGTTCGTTCTGATCGCATCCAGATGCTTTTCGGATCCTGTCAGTCCGCGGCGTCCCGGGAAACGACGCATCCGACGGGTGTGCCTGACGTAGTCGAGAGCACCGTCACGATCCGCGGGGTTGAGTTGTATGATCTCACGGGTCACGCCACCGTATTCCTTGGCGAGCCGACTTCTGGGCCTCTCCTTCGTGAAGATCACCTGATTCAACAGCGATAGGCTGTCGTATCGGTGGATCACCATCGGCGACCTCGAAAGGCGCAGCTCCTGCCGGAACGCCTGAAGGTTCTCTTCGAGTATCCGGTCCTCATCGTCAAGGTCCGGCACATTGGACATGACGAAGTGGAGGTCGATCAGGCGGTCACGCGTGCGGTCCGTTTCCGATCGGATGTCGCGCACGACTTTCTTCAGTCCTCGGAGATTCTGGGCATTCGGGAAGAAGAGTATGACAACGGAATCCGGAAGTTGTCGCGTACAGATTCCCCCAACGTCGGTATGTCCGGTCCGGGAATCGATCAGCACGTAGTCGGGATTGATCGAGGCCTTCCACTGTTCCCTGAGGTCCTCGAATAGGAAGTATCCGTCGTGTTTCCGGTAGAGCTCACCCCAGTCGATCCGGGACAGAGTGTTCGCGTAGCCGTCATCATGTGCTCCGGCCGGCATGATCCACAGGCTGCCGCTAGACTCGCCCATTCCCGGCGTCCTGAAGACGAACCGGGTCACGTCCGGAGCCTGGCCGGTCGCGAGATACGCGCTTACGAAGTCGACGAGACCGGGCGTCCGATGGGGCGGGCTTCCCAAATCGAATGTGTCGAGTCCAGGGGCCTCAAGATCAAAATCGACGAGAAGGACACGGCGCCCCCTCTGGACTAGGTCGACGGCCACGTTGACGAGCGCCATCGTTCTGCCGACACCGCCCTTGAACGAGTAGAAGGTTGTGACGTACACGGAGATCAGCTGGCCAGTCTTAGCTGGAAGGCACCCTGCTTGGCGCGGGTCTCGTCAGAGATTGCCAGGATGCGGAATCGGGACTCCCGGGCGGCGACCGGCTGCCGAGGGCGTTCCGGTGCAGCCAGCTCCATCAGACGGCCCATGACGCCGGGGAGCGAAAGAAGCCGCAGGTAGCGGTCGTTGGCCCGATTCTGAATCACCGCGCCGTTCTCCCACCGACCGAGGGTCGCTTCCCCCAAGCCCGTAACGTCGGCCAACGCGGCTCTGGACATCCTGAACGCCTTCCGAATCCCTGAGATCTCCGCCGGTGAGAGCACACCGAGATGCCGGCACACGGTCTCGTGCCTCAGTCGCTCACCTTCGTGATCCAGGAACTCGAAGTCGCACGGCCCGCAGCGGCGGACGGGAAGGTCGACCTCGAGCAGGACGGCCGAATCCCCGGTTCCATACTCGAAGGAGTCCCGGATCCAGTCCGTGGTGATCGAACCCGCACCACAGAGGGGACACTCGCGCTCGGGGCTATGGGCGCTCTCGCGCAGGGGCACGATGCCATTCGACTCCATGCGCCGATCCTCCTCGAAGTCAGTCGTGTTCTGAATAGTGGAAGCTCCGCCCTATCACCTGTCCGGCGCCCAGTTGGAGCTTGACGTAGAGCTCGGGTATGTCCGGCCCGAGATCGATCCGCATCACATATCCTCTGGCGCCTCGCGGTTTCGTGAGTTCCACGACATCCACCTCCTCACCGGCTTCAAGCCGTTCCGCGATCAGTTCCCACGCCGTCGAGTCGGTGAAGTGGCTGTCGAGGATCCCATCCGGATTGTGCACCTGGGCGGGACGCCAGTCAGTGGGACGCTCAAGCGTGAATGCCGACGTGCGTGAGCGGTGGCGCCTCGCGAGGATCGCGAGATGGCGTCTCGTATCCTCATCGATCCCACCTCGCGCATCAGCCGTTCCGCCAGCCATTCACATCTCTACCTATCATATGATACATACTGTACTCCATCAAGGTCCTATTTCGATCATTTGGTCACTTGCGTGCGCAGCTCAGCAGAGGGCCAGAATCGTTCGTGGCGTTGCGTATTGGGACGGTCGTCGGCCTGACGCGCGCTTCTGGTCCACGTTGTGCGTTGCGGCACGGGCGTGGTCCGGTCCGGTTTCTCGCAGCCGTTGGCCGTAGACACAGTCCTCGGCCTGATCTGCGTACATTGTGCGTTTGGTTCTGGGGGTTCGGCATGTCTGACTCTGTGTCCATGACTTACAAGAGCAGGTGTCCCACCCCGATTGGCAGGGGGGAGCCCCTTCGGGCCTCTTGGTTATGGGTTGCCGGGTCGCAGCGGCCGGTAGGTACGGCGCGGTCCCGGCAACGGCAACTCCGGGTCGCGCACAGGCGATATCGACGCGGGCGACGGCGTCAGGAGACCCACGGACCGTGACGCGGGTTCCTCCGTTTCGCCACCTACTCGCCCGGACCCCGATGGTACCTGTCCCGCCGCCGCCGGACGAAGTCGAGCACGCGGCTCCGGGCCGTGTGGAATGCCTCCGATATCGCCGTAACCGCGTGATCCTCGCCCCCGGAGGAGGGCGGCCGGCTGACAACGATCTCGGTGCCGGGGATCGTCACGTCGACCCGAACCAAGTAGGTGTTGCCAGATCGGCGCCGGTGGTCCAGCTCGACCATCACGCGGCAGGCCACGATCCGGCCCTCTACCTTCTCGAGCTCCGCGATCCCTTCGCGGATCGCCCGCTCCATCGCAGGGGTTCGGGTGACGTTCCGGAATGCGATCTCGGGGTTGACTTGCATGCCTCTCTCCGCTCTCGACCTGGTCATGCCCTCAGGCTTCCGACCGGTCTCCCTCCACGAGCTTCTTCTCGTACCAGCTGCGAATGTAATCGATCGGCTCCGACGTCGGTGTACCCGGCCCGAAGAGCCGGCCGACGCCGATTGACCGGAGCCTCTCGGCGTCCTCCTCGGGGATCACGCCCCCGCCGGTGACGAGCTTGTCTCCCGCGCCGGCCTCGACGAGGAGTTCGCGCACTCTGGGGATGAGGGTCATGTGCGCGCCAGAGAGGACCGAGAGCGCAACGACGTCCACATCCTTCTCGAGCGCGGCCCGGACGACCGTCTCCGGCGTCTGGTGGAGCCCCGTGTAGAGCACCTCGAATCCCGCTTCCCGGAACGCGGCCGTGATGATCCGCGCCCCGCGGTCGTGGCCGTCGAGGCCGACCTTGGCCACCAGTACGCGGACGGGTCTTGTCATGTTGTTCCCTCTCCCATGGTCACCTCGATCCTGACCGCCTGCTCACCGGCGCCGCCGGCCGCCGCACCCGGCCCCACCCCGGGGAGGGGGATCCGCCGGGGATCTGCCGGCAGGCCCTCGACGCGGCAGCTTCGCACACCCGCCGATACCCCGTCGGGATTCCGCACTTCGATACGCGCCCGCACGCCGTCGACCACGATCTCCACGCGGAACCTCGGCCAGTCCCGCGGGATGCACGGCCGGACCGCGAGCGTGTGCCCCTCCCGCCGGATCCCGAGCACGTCCTCGAGCGCCACGCGCCATACCCATCCGGCCGACCCGGTGTACCAGCTCCACCCTCCGCGCCCGAGATGGGGCTCGGCGCCGTAGACGTCGGCCGCCATCACGTACGGCTCGCTCCGGTAGCGTGCTGTTCCCTCCGGGCCCCTGGCGTGCCGCGTCGGGAGCATCGCGCGAAGGAGTCCGCCCGCCCGCTCCCCCTCTCCTAGCCGGGCGAGTGCGCGGATCAGCCAGGCTGCGGCGTGCGTGTACTGCCCCCCATTCTCCCGTACCCCCGGAGGGTATGCCGCGATGTACCCCGGATCCGGTCCCCGTCCGGTGAACGGGGGGGAGAGGAGGAGGGCGATCCCCCGGTCGGTCCGGACCAGCTCCCGCCACGCGGCGTCCACCGCGATCCGGGCGCGGACCGGATCCCCCTCCCTCGATATCACGCTCCACGACTGCGCGATCGAGTCGATCCGCGCCTCGGGGGAGTCGCGCGATCCGAGCGGCTCGCCACTGTCGAAATAGGCCCGGCGGTACCACTCCCCGTCCCACCCGTGCGTCTCGACCGCTTCGCGCACCGTCGCGCTCCAGTCCTCCAGCCGGAGGACGGTCCGCTCTTCCCCCCTCTCGCGGGCGAGCGGGATCAGGAGCCGGCAGACGTCGAGGAAGAACCAACCGAGCCAGATGCTCTCTCCCTCTCCGTCGGCGCCCACGCGGTCCATCCCGTCATTCCAGTCCCCGCTGCCGATCAGCGGGAGCCCCCGCGGCGAGAGGCGGCGGCGCGGCGGCAGTTCCGGGAGGGGGACGTGCTC
>VXNE01000565.1 GCA_009840715.1 Gammaproteobacteria bacterium | reverse complement strand
CCCCCCCGTCTCGGTCTCGTGCACGAACTCCAGCCGGGACGCCAAAGGGCCGGCAGGTCCGCGAGGAGGCCGCGCACGCGCCTGCGATAACATCGCCGCTTTCGTCCGGGGGCCAGCGGATGGCGGAGACCCAGCAGGCCGATCCCTATACCGTGCGGCACGGCGAGGCGCACTCGCCGCCGGTCAGCCTCCGGGCGCGGATGAAATACCTCGGGCCGAGCCTGATCGTCACCGGGGCGGTCATCGGCTCCGGCGAACTCGTGCTGACGACCAGCCTCGGGGCCGCCGCCGGGTGGTCGCTTCTGTGGTGGCTGTTGCTGTCCTGCTGGATCAAGACCCTCGTGCAGGCGGAGATGGTCCGCTACACGATCATCTCCGGGGACACCTACCTGCGGGCGGTCAACCGCCTGCCGGGCAAGATCTGGAGGATCTCCTGGCCCATCTGGCTGGGCCTCCTGGCCTACGTGCCGGGCACCATGGGTCTTGGCGGCATCATCGGCGGCGGTGGGCAGTCGCTGTCGTTCCTGGCGTCGCTGGGCGGCATCTCCATCGACGGCACCATCTGCACGGGGCTTATCGCCGTGACCTGCTCGCTCATCCTGAGTACCGGGTCCTACCGGTGGCTCCAGGGGGTGATGCTGCCGCTGGTGTTCGCCTTCACCGTCGCCACGCTCATCTGCTCCGTCGCCATGCAGTTCACCGAGTACCGCACGACGCTGGACGACATCGTGGGCGGGCTGACGCCCGATCCCGCGGTCTTCGTGGCGTTCGCCGCGCTGGCGCTCGCCGCCTACGGGTACACGGGCACCAACTCCGGGGACGTCACCGCATACACGTACTGGTCCATCGAGAAGGGCTGGCCGAGCTACGTGGGCTCGGACCGCAGCGACCCGGACTGGGAGTCCCACGCCCGCGGCTGGATGCGGGTCGTGCACACCGACGTCTGGCTCGCGCTCCTGATCGTCACCTGTGCGACGGTGCCGTTCTATGTCCTCGGCGCCGGCGTGCTGAACCAGATGGGGATCCAGCCCGAGGGGAACGCCGAGACCATCGGCGCCCTGTCGAACATCTTCACGCAGACGCTGGGCCAGTGGGCGGTGTGGATTTTCAGCTTCGGCGCCTTCTTCATCCTGTTCTCGACGGTCCTGTCGGGCGTCGGGGCCGCCGGGCGGGTGATCCCGGACTACTTCATCGAGATGCGGTTCATGGACCGCAACAACCTTGCCCTGCGCAAGGCCATCATCCGCTGGTACCTCGCGATCCTGCCGATCGTGGCGTTCCTCATCTACCTCTTCATTCCGAACTTCGTCGTGCTCATCATGATCGGGGGCCTGACCTCGGCGCTGTTCCTGCCGATCCAGTGCGGGGCGACGATCTGGCTGCAGGCCCGGAACATGGACCCGCGCATCCGTCCGCGCGCGCTCACGCGCTACGGGCTGTGGGTCATCCTGGCCTTTGAGATCGTGATGGCGGCGTTCGTGATCTGGTTCGTCGTGCTCGGGCCGCTGACAAGCTGACGTCAGGACGTTCGCCTGGCGTGGTCCGCGAGGAGCGCGGCCATGCAGGACGTCACGCGCTTGCCCGTCGGGATGTCGAGAAACTCGTTGGGGCCGTGCGCGTTGGAGTTCGGGCCGAGCACTCCCGTCACCGCGAACTGGACGCCGGGAAAGCGGTCCCCCAGCATCTTCATGAAGGGGATCGTGCCGCCGCAGCCCATGGTCAGCATCGGGCGGCCGAAGAACGCCTGCGAGGCACGGTCCGCGGACTCGGAGAGCCAGTCCGCGAACGGCGGTGCATGCCAACCCGTGTGGGGTCCGTCGAGTTGGAAGGTCACCTTGGCGCCGGTGGGCGGGTCGCGCTCGAGGAGCGCTTGCACGGCCTCCGCCGCCGCCTCGGCGTCCAGCGTCGGCGGTAGCCGGAACACCAGCTTGGCGGCGGTGTGCGGGCGCAAGGTGTTGCCGGCGTTTTCGACCTCGGGCGCGCCGGACAGGCCGACCACCCCCAGGCTCGGTATCCAGGTGTTGGCCAGCAGCAGGTCCGGGTAGGTGTCGGGCTCCGGCCGCGACGCCGATGCCCAGGGGAAGCGCTCGACCACCGCGTCGCCGAGCGTCGCGGCGACGGACTTCGCCTGCTGCGCCGCTTCCGTTGGGATCTGCACCTGCAGCACGTCGGCGAGTGCACCGGTCGCCCCGTCCTCGACGCGCTCCAGGATCGTGCGCAGGAGCCGAAAACTCGAAGGCACGATGCCGCCCGCTACCCCCGAGTGCACGCCTTCGGTGAGGATCTCCACGGTCAACGTGCCGGACAACATCCCGCGCAGCGACGTGGTCAGCCATAACTGGTCGTAGTTGCCGCACTCGGCGTCGAGACAGATGACGAGGTCGGGTGTGCCGATGTCGTCGTCGAGCGCCTCGAGGTAGAAGGGCAGGTCGAAGCTGCCGCTCTCCTCGCAGCCCTCGATGAGGAGCAGGCAGCGGGCGTGGGGCAGTCCCGCGCGCCGGACGGCGGCGATGGCGGTCATGCTCGCGAAGATGGCGTACCCGTCGTCGGCGCCGCCCCGGCCGTAGAGGCGCTCGCCCCGCAGCACCGGCTCCCAGGCCGACAGTCCCTCCGCCCACCCCGTGAACGGGGGCTGCTTGTCGTAGTGCCCGTACAGCAGGACGTTGCCGGGCGCGGAGCCGGGTACGTCCACGACGATGACCGGGGTGCGCCCGGGCAGGGTGACGATGCGCGCCTCGGCGCCGTCGAGCTCGAACGTCCGGGCCCAGTCGAGCAGCAGTTCCGCCGCCCTTTGCATGTGCCCGGCCCGCTCCCAGTCGCGGTCGAAGTGGGGGGACTGGTTGGGGATGCGGATGTAGTCGTGGAGCGTCGGGACGATGCGGTCGTCCCAGGTGGTCTCCACGAACTCGGCGATGTGCTGGTCGTTCACGCAGGCTCCGTCACGGCTCGAATTGGATGCCCGCCATGGCGCGGGCGCCGGGACTACGATAGCCGAGGATGTCCTCGTAGTCCGTGTCGAAGAGATTCTCCACCTGGATCCAGGCGCGCAGGCGGGACGACATGCGCCACGCGAGGCCGGCGTGCACGAGGGTGTAGCTGTCGAGCGTCCTGCGGACCGCGGGGAAGGTCGCGAAGTCGTTGTCGAGCTGGTCGCCCACGACTGCGGCGCCGAGGTTGAAGTCAACGTTCGACGAAATGGCTCCGGCAAGGTCGACCCGGCCCTGGTGGCGCGGCCGGCGAATCTCGCGGCGCCCCTCCTCGTCGGCGTGGAGCCAAGTGTACGAGGCGGCGATCCGCACCGGGCCCAGGGTGTCGCGATAGCCGAGTTCGAGTCCCCGGCGGGTGCTCTTCCGGTCCAGGTTGCGGGCGGTGAAGCCGCCCCGAGCGAAGTCGAACACGAAACCGGCGATCTCGTTCTCGAGTTCGCCACGGAAGGCCGCGACGGTGAACCGCCGGGTCGCGTAGCCGATCTCGACCTCGAGGGATTCCTCCGGCTCGAGGTCGGGGTTGCCGAAGAACGTGTCCGGCGTATAGCCGTAGCGCTCCGAGAAGGTCGGGTTCTTGACGCCGGTGCCCACGCTCGCGAACGCCCGGCCCGGTCCGAGCGCACGGGCGAGGGCCGCATGCCAGGCCAAGGCGTCGTCGAAAGCGTCGTGCCGGTCGAAGCGGGCCGACAGGGATCCGAACGTGCGCGTGCCGCGGTACTGGTACTCCACGGCCGCGCCGCGGGCGGTGACGCGCTGGCTCTGGTTCGGATCGCCGAACGGCGTGGCCGCGCCGCGCTGGTGGAACCGGTGGGTCTCGCGCTCGGCGGTGGCGTTGAGGAAGTGGGCATCCGCGAGCGCGAAGTTGCTGCTCAACGTCGCCGTCACGCGTTCGCCCAGGGTGGACGCGATGCGGTCGCCGTCCGCGAACTGCGCATCGGCCGCGCGGGCGGTGGTGACGGTGAGACTGGGTTGCCAGCGTTCGGAGCCCGCGTAGGCGGCCTCCAGCTTGCCGTAGCGACGGTCCGAGTCCGCCGCGCGGTCGCCGTCCGCCGGCCGGAACGCCGGCCACGGCGTCGGGTCGTACTCCAGTGCCGCGTCGACGGCGCGCCATACCGCGCCGAGGGTCATCGGTCCGATGTCGTGGGCGGCGTTCAGGTGCAAGGTCGTGTTGCGGTAGGCGTCCTCCTCGTCACCGCTCAAGGCGATGTTGGTGCCGCCGGTCTCGAAGCGGCTTGCGGTGATGCCCAGGTGTCCGTGCTCCGCGACCCGGGCGTACCGCGCGCTCGCGTCCCGGGTCGCCTGCGTGCCTCCCCCCAGGTCCAGCCGGAGGGTGTCCTTCGCTGGTGTGGTGTCGAGATACACGAGGCCGGCCAGCGCATCGACGCCCCAGACCGCGCTGCGCGGCCCGTTGGCGATCTCCACACGTGTGACGCCGGTGAGGTCGAGGTGCGCGAAGTCGAACTCCGAGCCGTTCGCGGGGTTGTTCATTTCGATGCCGTCGAGCACGGTCAGGACGTGGTTGGCCTCGGCGCCGCGCAGGCGCGCCTGCGTCGTCCCGCCGCGATTGCCGGCGCGGCTGAGCGCGAAGCCCGGCAACCCGCGGAGCGCGTCGGCGGCGTGCTGGGCGTGGCGGGCGTCGATGTCCTCTTCCGTGAGGACGGTGGGGGGACGGTCGCCGGCGCCGAGACGGCTCGCCTTCACGACGATCGTCTCGAGTTCGGCCGCGGCCGCGAAGCAGGGCAGGGCGGCAAGCCCGAGCAGAAGGGGGATGTTTCGCACGATAGATCCTCAATCGGCCGTCGCACCCCGGACGGCATCCCTGAACAAGGACTGGGCC
>VXNE01000420.1 GCA_009840715.1 Gammaproteobacteria bacterium | reverse complement strand
TCCGTGCCCTCGACGATCTCGTCCCTGAGGCCGTCGTACAGGTCGTCGTGCATCTGCTCGACGAGTTCGTCGTCGTCGAGTTCGGAGAGGACGAGGTCGTCTTCCTGCTCTCCGGCCGCGCCTGTGCCGTCGCTCATGCAACTGCCTCCAGCTGGTGCGAAAGCCTGGTTTTCCCTGGCTGGAAGCCCGGTCGGACGGCGAGTATAGGGTAGGCGGATGTTCCGTGAAGATACGATTCGCGACATGTCATACCACCAGGCACGACCTTGAGCCGCCACCCCGATCCGCCCGGCAGACCGGGCTGCCTCCGCCGACGCATTAGTGTCGTTTCTGGTCGCCAATGCGTGTTGTCAGCCAAGCTGAAAAGCCATGAGAATGCGCGCGGTAGCCATCCACGGTGGGTCACCCCATGGACAACCAGGCGCGCATCGTCATCGTCGGCGGCGGCATCATGGGCGTCGGCCTGCTGTACCACCTCGCCGCGGAGGGCTGCGACGACGTCCTGCTGATCGAGAAGGGCGAGTTGACGTCGGGCTCGACCTGGCACGCGGCCGGTCAGTGCCCCAACCTGGTGGGCAACTACAACCTCGCCAAGATCCACGAGTACAGCGTCTCCCTGTACCGGGAACTCGAGCGGCTGACCGGTCAAGCCGTGGGTTGGCATGGTTGCGGGAGCGTCCGCTTCGCCCTCACCGAGCGGGACCTGGACTGGTTCCGTTACCTCAAGGGCATCGCCGCCAACGTCGGCTACCACATGGAGATCGTCGACGTCGACAAGATCGCCGAGCTGAATCCGTTCGTCTCGACCGAAGGGGTCCTGGCCGGCGCCTGGACCCGCGACGACGGGCACGCCGACCCTTCCGGCCTCTGCAACGCGATGGCCCGGGGGGCGCGGGACCGCGGCGCCAGGATCGTGCGGCACAACCGGGTGACCGGCATCAACGCGCTGCCGGGCGGCGAATGGGAACTGGTCACGGAGCAGGGCCGCGTCGTGGCCGAGACGGTGGTCAACGCGGCCGGCTGCTACGCCCGGCAGGTGGCAAGGATGGTCGGCACGGACCTTCCGATCTGCAACATCCAGCACCACTACCTGGTCTCGGGGCCGGTGCCGGAACTGGCCGGGAGAAGCGAGGAACTCCCGGTCACGCGCGACCCCTACGCCTCTGCCTACCTGCGCCAGGAACAGCAGTCGGGGCTCATCGGCATCTACGAGGGCAAGGGGCTCGCGGAAGCCTGGCCGCCAGGCGGACTGCCGCCCTGGGATTCGGACAGCGAACTGTTCTCCGACGACCTCGAGCGCCTGATGCCATGGCTCGGCCGCGCCATGGCGCGCATGCCGATCTTCGAACCGGCGGGCATCAGGCGCATCGTCAACGGCGCCATCTCGCACAGCCCCGACGGACTGCCCCTGCTCGGTCCGGTGGCGGGGCTCCGCAACTTCTGGCTCTGCTGCGGCTCGTCCTTCGGCATTGCCCAGGGCGCGGGCAGCGGCAAGTACCTGGCCCAGTGGATGCTGCACGGCGATTCCGAGATCAACATGACCGGCTTGGACCCGCGTCGGTTCGGCGTGTTCGCGGACCCCGGCTACATGGGCGCGCGGGGTCGCCAGGACTACGCGAGGACCTACGCCACGGCGCTGCCGGGGGAGGAGCTGCCGGCGGCTCGCGAGTGCCGGACCAGCCCCCTGTACGACAGGCTGAAGACGCGCGGCTGCGTGTACACGGAGACGTTTGGCTGGGAGCGCCCGAAGTGGTTCTCGGTGGACGGCCGGGAGGAGCAGTACAGCTTCCGCCACAACAATGTGTTCGAGCTGGTGCGCCAAGAGTGCATGGCCGTGCGCGAGCGGGTCGGCATCCTGGATCTCTCCGGGTTCGCGAAATACGACGTGACGGGGCCCGACGCGCGCGAGATGCTCGATCGGCTGTGTGCAAACCGGGTGCCCCCGCGCGACAGGATCGCGCTCACGCATCTCCTGTCCGAGGGCGGGCGCATCGCGGCGGAAGTGACGGTCACCTGTCTCGGCGACGACGCCTTCTACGTGCTTTCCGCTGCCGGCGCCGAACTGCGCGACCTGGACCACCTTACGCAGGGCCGGCGCCCTGGCGAACACGTGCGAGTCGACAACGTGACAGACCGCCGTGGCGTGCTGGTGCTGGCCGGACCGCGGGCCCGGGAGGTGCTGGCCCGGCTCACGGACGCGCCCCTGGATAACAGCGCCTTCCGCTGGCTGAGCGGTCGTGAAATCGACATCGCGGGCGTGCCGGTGCGGGCGCTGCGGGTGAACTACGTGGGCGAACTCGGCTGGGAACTGCACCCGGCCATGGAACACCTGGAGGCGCTGTACGATGGGCTGACAGAGGCGGGGGCGGAATTCGGCATCCGCGACTTCGGCCTCTACGCGGTCAACAGCATGCGGTTGGAGAAGGCCTACCGCAGTTGGGGCGCGGAACTGACCAACGAAGTCACCATGATCGACGCGGCCATGGAACGCTTCATCAAGTTCGACAAGGGCGACTTCATCGGCCGGGAAGCGACCCTACGCCAGCAGGAGCGCACGCTGCAGCTGATCTATTTCAGCCTCGATGCGGGCGATGCGGATGTTCAGGGCGGAGAGCCGATCTACGCCGACGGGCGCTGCGTGGGGGTGACCACCACCGGCGGCTTCGGCCATGCCGTGGAGCAGAGTCTCGGCTTCGGCTACGTGCCGCCGTCGCTGTCGGAACCGGGCACGCCGTTGACGGTCGACGTGCTCGGCCGGCGGCGGGAAGTGGCGATACACGCGGACCCGGTCTACGATCCGGCCAACCTCCGACTGCGCGCCTGACGACCCCATGACGACCCGGCCCGAACGCCAGGACGACCTGCCGCGCCGCGCCAGCGTGCTCGTGATCGGCGGCGGCGTCATCGGCTGCTCGGTGGCCTATCACCTGGCGCGCGCGGGGGTCCCGGACGTGGTCCTGCTGGAGCGCCGGCAGATCACGTCGGGCACCACGTGGCACGCGGCGGGACTCGTGGGCCAGTTGCGCACGTCCATCAACATGACGGAGCTTGCGCGCTACACGAGCGAGCTCTACCTGCGCCTCGAGGCCGAGACCGGCCAGGCGACCGGCTACCGGCGCTGCGGATCCATCTCCATCGCCACCACTGGGGAGCGTCTCGAGGAACTGCGGCGGAGCGCCTCGATGGCCAAGGTGTTCGGGCTGGAGGTCAATGTGTTCACGCCCGCGGACATCGCCGCCCGCGTTCCGCTGCTGCACACGGAAGATGTGCTCGGCGGCATCCACATCCCGTCCGACGGCTACGCCAACGCGGTGGACGTCACCAACGCGCTGGCGAGGGGTGCGCGGTCCGCCGGGGCCCGGATCTTCGAGCACCTGCCGGTCACGGCCATCCGTACGGCGGGAGGCAGCGCGACCGGCGTAACCACGGAACGCGGCGACATCGACGCGGATTGCGTGGTGTTGTGCACCGGCATGTGGACCCGGGCGCTGGCGGCGTCGGTCGGGGTGAACGTGCCCCTGCATGCCTGCGAGCACTACTACGCCCTGTTCGAGTCGGTCGCGGGGCTGGATTCGAACTTCCCGGTCGTGCGCGACTACGACGCCTGCACCTACTACAAGCACGACGCAGGCAGGCTCCTCGTCGGCGCCTTCGAACCCGAGGCCCGCCCCTGGGGCATGGACGGCATCCCGGAGGACTTCAGCTTCGACGAGATCGCCGGCAGCTTCGAGCATTTCGAACCGGTCCTCCAACAAGCGATGGTGCGCTTCCCGGCGCTGGAGTCGGCCGGACTGTCGACGTTCTTCTGCGGGCCGGAGAGCTTCACGCCGGACGTGCGCTACCACCTGGGCCAGGCGCCGGAACTCGACAACTGCTTCGTGGCGGCAGGGCTGAACTCGATCGGCCTGCAGTCCGCCGGCGGCATCGGCCGCGTCATCACGGAGTGGATCCGTCGCGGACACCCGCCGTCGGACCTGTGGGAAGTGGACGTGCGCCGCAATCACCCGTTCCAGCGCAACCGCAAGTACCTCGGCGAGCGGGTCTCCGAGAGCCTGGGCCTGCTGTACGCCACGCACTTTCCCTACCGCCAGTACGACACGGCCCGGGGCGTGCGCAGATCGCCACTCCACGACCGGCTGCGCGCCATCGGGGCGTGCCACGGCGAACTCGCCGGCTGGGAGCGGCCCAACTGGTATGCACCGGAGCCGGGCCAGGCCCGCTACGAGTACAGCTACGGACGGCAGAACTGGTTCGAGCATTCCGCCGCGGAACACAACGCGGTGCGCGGGCGAGTGGGGCTCTTCGACCTGTCCTCGTTCGCCAAGTTCCGGTTCCAGGGCGCCGATGCCGCGCGGGTGCTGAACCACGTCTGCGCCAACGACGTAGACGTCCGCCCGGGCCGCATCGTCTACACGCAGTGGCTCAACGACCGGGGCGGCATCGAGGCGGATCTCACCGTCACCCGGCTGGCGGAAGACGACTTTCTGATCGTGACGGCGGCGGCCACCGAAGTGCGGGACTTCGACTGGCTGCGACGACACGTTCCGGCCGACGCCCGCTGCGTGCTGACCAACGTGACGTCGGCCATGGGCGTGATCTCGATCATGGGTCCGAACGCGCGCGAGCTGCTCCAGTCGCTGACCCCGGACGATCTTTCACACGAGGCCTTCCCCTTTGCCAACAGCCGCGAAATCGAACTCGGCTACGCGGTGGTGCGTGCCTCCCGGATCACTTACGTAGGCGAACTCGGCTGGGAGCTCTACATCCCGACCGAGTTCACCCCCGGAGACTAAGACAAGATCGTCGCCGCTGACGAACACTTCAGCCTGGCCCAAGCCGGAGATAACCCGCA
>VXNE01000665.1 GCA_009840715.1 Gammaproteobacteria bacterium | reverse complement strand
GAGCACGTTCAGGCCCGTGAACCGCGCGGTGTACTCGGCGGCCTCGTCCTGGTCGATGGTCACGCCCTCGCTGGTCCAGCCGTCGTCTGTCGACGTGAGCGTCCAGCCCGGCTCGCCGGCACGCGCCACCGACTGGAGCGTACCGTCCGGCTGCAGCAGGGACTTCTGCAGCCAATCGGAGACCTCCGCGCCGGCCTCGTAGTTGGAGAAGTCGATGGCGTAGACCGGGCCGCCGGACGCGTGGCGCGCGTGCACCCGCTGGTAGCTCGGCGAGGTGCCGAGATAGACGTCGGCGAGCGTCTCGTCGCCGGCATCGACCACGATGTGCCGCTGGTGCTCGTCTTCGGTGACCTCGAAGCGCGTCATGGCCGACGCGCTCGTCGCGACGGGCCACCCGCCGTCCGCGTCCGCGAGCTTGTCCAGGACGCGGTCCACCTTGCTCGCGTCCGCCGGCAGGCCGCCCGCGACCGTCCAGGCGCCGTCTGCCCGGGTGACCGTCACCGACTGCTCGTCGTCCTCCACGGACAGCGAGTCCACCGCGGCGGCGTCGAAGCTGAGGAACGCATCCGGCTCCTCGCCCCCGCCCGTCTGCAACCCCCACACGAGGGCCACGAGAAGCAACTGCACGCCGAGCGCGATCGTCAGTGTCGAGGTCTTCATGCCGCTTCTCCGAGCCACGCCGCCTGCTCGCGCCGCCGCCGGGCGCGCCGCTGCAGGTTGATGCCAAACACGGCCAGGACCGCGATGACGGCGAGGCCGTAGTTGACGTACTCCCACACCCGCTGCTCGTTCTCCGGCATCGCCGGCAGCGTGCGGTTGAAGTGTCCGCGGCTGCGGATCGTCATCAGCGCCTGGTCCTCGACGGCCCAGTCCACCAGGTTGGCGATGAGTTGGATCGAGTTCGAGTACAGCGTGCCGTCCGCGGAGCCCACCATGCGGATGGTGCGGTCGGCGACGAAGGCGCCGGAGCCGATCACGATCAGGCGCGCCGACTCCGGGGAGCGCTCGATCACGCTCGTGACGGTCCCGATGTCCGCGGGGCCGGCGTCTTCTTCAGCCTCGGCATCCTCGGCGTCGTCACGCTCCGTCTCCTCGTCGTCCGACGCGTCGTCGGAGGTGTCTTCCGCTTCCGCGAGCAGCGGCGACTCCTCGAAGAAGGAGTCGAAACGGCCTTCGATCGCCACCGCCAGGGTGTTCGCACCCACCTCGCCGTCCGGGCTGAACGGACTCATGCCGGTCTCGCTGATGCGCGGCATGACTTCGGTGGACGACGACCGCCAGGACCCGGACGAACTGCGCAGGAGCGTCCGCACGCTGCGCCCCGCGTTGCGGTCGGCATCGACGTCGACTGGCGAGGCCCACGCCACCGTGACCTGGGGCAGTTCCGCGGTGGCGGGGAAGTCCGGAGCCAGCCCCTCGCCGCGCACGTCCACGAAGTAGGGGTAGTCGAGCATGACGAGGTCCTGGAAGCTGAAGCCACCGACCTCCCGGCGTACCGGGACCGGGAACGCGGAGTTGTTCGGATCCATCACGAGCGACCGCTCGACGGTGACGCCGTGGTGCGCGAGCCAGTCGTCGAGTCCCGTCGTCTTGCGCGACGCCATCAGCGACTGACCCGTCGACGTGACGTCGAAGGCGCCCGCGGCGATGACGAGCGTGCCGCCGCGCATCAGGTACTGGTCCGCCGCGAACAGCGCCTCCTCGTCCAGGTTGTCGGGGTCGACGACGAGCAGCACGCCCGCATCGCCCGGGATGCCGCCCGCGTCCAGCGTTGCGGACTCCACGTCGAAGTCGACCGTCAGGAACTCGCGCAGGTCCTCGTACTGGTTGCCGGGCGGCGTCGGCATCTGCTGCTGCATGTACGGGTTCGGCGCCGCCGGCGCGTTGAGCGCCACCGTCTGCAGGAGTCCTTCGGCGAAACGCTTGAGGCCCTCCTCCAGGCTGCGCTTCAGTCCCTCCGCGTCGAGGGACTCCGGCAGGGCCGTCTGCACCACGGTCTCGCCGTCCGACAGCGTCAGGTAGAAGTAGAACGTGTTGAGATCGAAGAGACTCGCGGCCATCGGCGAGAAGCCGTACCGGTCCGCGATCTCGAGCGCCACGGCACCGTCGCCGGCGTCCGGGTCGACGATCTCCGTGGCGAGCTTGCCGCCCGAGGCTTCCACGAGTTCCGCAAGGACCCCGTCCAGTTCGCCCCGGAGCGCGACCAGCGCCTCCGGGAGCCGGTCGTCCGCCGAGATGTAGCCGGTGAACGTGACCGGCTCGGCGATACTGTCGAAGATGCTGCCGCCGCCCTGGAAGCCGTACAGCACCTTCTTGATGCTGCGCGTGAGGTCGTACTCCGGGTTGCGCAACTGCACGTCGAGGTCCGACTCGCCCTGCACCTTGACCTCGATCAGGTCGCGGAAGCCGAGCACCTCGTACTCGTCCCCGTACTGGACGAGTACGTCGAAATACGAGTTCACGAGACTCGCCTGGTAGCGGTCCGCGATCTGGAACGGCACCGCCCGGATGCCGTACTTGCTGTTGGCCTCGTCCTCTAGCTCCGGGTCGTCCGCCGGGTCGACGAGTTCGAGCCGCAGCCGCCCGTCGGCGGCGACCTCGTACTCGCGGAGCAGGTCCTTGATCTGCGGCACGAGAGGCGCGAGCAGCGGGTGGGTCTTGGCGCTGAAGTAGCCCCGCAGCAGGAGCGGCTCGCGCAACTGGGCCAGGTACGCCTCCGTCGCGTCCGAGATGGTGTACTGGCGGCCCTCCGTCATGTCGAGGCGCGGCAGGTTGAGGCCCGCGAGCCAGACGTTGGCCACCACGAAGTTGAGCGCAACGAGCGCGGTGACGCGTTGCCGCGCCCGATGCCGGGCCGGAGACCCGTCCGCCGCCCAGCCGTGGCTCTCCAGCGCGTGCACGTTGAGCGCGAGGAACACCCCCACGATCGAGACGTAGTAGTAGAGGTCGCCGAGGTCGAGCACGCCGCGGACGATGGACTCGAAGCGGGCGCCCGTGCCGAGGCTGCGCAGCACGTCGCCGATCTCGTTCGTGAACAGCTCCGCGACGAACGTGCTGCCGACGAGGTAGAGCACGCCGCAGCCGAAGGTCGCCAGGATCAGGGAGACGATCTGGTTGTCAGTACGGGCGCTGACGTAGAGGCCCACCGACACGTAGGCCGCGCCGAGCAGCGCCGCCGCGACATAGCCGGCGAACACCGGGCCCCAGTCGAGGTCCCCGATGAGCGCGACCGTGACCGCGAGCGGCACCGTCATGGCCAGGGCGATCACCAGGAGCAGCCAGCAGGCGGCGAACTTGCCGAGCACGAAACGCCACGCGCTCGCCGGGACCGTGATGACGAACTCGAGGGTCCCGACCCGCCGTTCGTCGCTCCACATGCGCATCGTCAGCGCCGCGGAGAGGAAAATCAGCAGGATGGGCAGCCACTCGAACATCGGCCGCACGTCGGCGATGTTGCGGGCGAAGAACGCCTCGCCCCAGAAGAAGACGAACAGCGTGACGCCGAGATAGGCGGCCAGGAAGAGGTAGCCGATGGGCGACCCGAAGAAGAGCGCGAGTTCCTTGCGCGCGATGGCGCCGGCCGTGTCAAGCATCGATCTCGCCTCCCTCGCTCACCGCGCGGAACACGGACTCCAGGTCGCGCTGCTCCGGGTGCAGGGCATGGAACGCGACGCCGCCCTCGACGAGGCGTTTGGCGACGTCGGCCGAGGTCGCTTCGGTCAGCGGTTCGTCGAACGAGAGGAAGGCCGCCCGGTCGTACGTGCCGCCCACGACGTGTGCGCGATCTCCAACCGCGGCCTGCACGGCGTCGCGCGACGCGTGCGTCCCGATCAGCAGGCGCTGGCTGCGCTGCAGATCGGCGAGCGTGCTATCGAGAGCGAGCCGGCCCGCCCGCAGGATCATCACCCGGTCACAGACCGCGTCGACCTCCTGCATGATGTGCGTCGACAGGATGACGGTGGCGTCCCGGGCGAGTTCCCGGATGAGGTTGCGCATGCCCTCGGTCTGGGCCGGGTCGAGCCCGCTCGTCGGCTCGTCGAGGATGAGGAAGCGCGGCTCGTGCACGATGGCCTGCGCGACGCCCACGCGTTGGCGGTACCCGCGCGACAGCTCTCCGATCGCGTCGAGGGCGCGGTCCGCGAGACCCGTGGCCTCCACCGCGCGCCGGATCGCGGCCGGGCGCTCCCCCGCCGGGACGCCGCGCATCGTGGCGGCGAACTCGAGGTAGTCCAGCACTTCCATGTCGAGGTACAGGGGAACGCTCTCCGGCAGGTAGCCGATCTTCCGCTGTACTTCCGACGCGTGCTCGGTCACGTCCTGGCCGTCGATCGAGGCGGAACCCGCGCTCGGCTCGAGGTAGCCGGTCAGGACCTTCATGACGGTGGTCTTGCCGGCGCCGTTGTGGCCGAGCAGTCCCACGATCTCTCCGTGGCCGATCTGGAAGCTCACCGCGTCCACCGCCACGTTGTCGCCGAAGCGACGGGTCAACTCCTGGGCTTCGATCACGTTCCCAAGTCCTTCCGCAAATGGACAAAGACACGACTCAAATTGCGCGCCCCGGGTCCGGGGCGGCGCATATTCTTAGGAGAAGCGCGGGGAAGATCAAGCGCCGGCGGTTCCGGCGCCCCGCTACTTCATCCGATAGCGAATCGGGAGGCTCTTCAGCCCCCCGACGAACGTGGACTGCGTGTAGAGCGGCTCGCCGTTCAGTTCGAAGCCGTCGACCCGCCGGAACAGCTCCTTGAAGAAGGCTGCCATCTCCATGCGCGCCAGGTGCTGGCCGAGGCAGACGTGTGTGCCGAACCCGAAGGCCAAATGGTTCATGGGCCGGTCGATGCGGAACTCGAACGGCGCGTCGAACGCGTCCTCATCCCGGTTGGCTGACGGGTACCAGAG
>VXNE01000497.1 GCA_009840715.1 Gammaproteobacteria bacterium | reverse complement strand
GATCAGACCAATGTTCGGGCCTTCGGGCGTCTCCACCGGACACACGCGGCCGTAGTGGGTCGGATGCACGTCCCGCACCTCGAACCCGGCCCGCTCGCGGGTGAGTCCGCCCGGTCCGAGCGCGGACACCGTGCGCTTGTTCGTGACCTCGGAGAGCGGGTTGTGCTGGTCCATGAACTGCGAAAGCTGGCTCGAACCGAAGAACTCCTTGATCGCCGCCGCCACCGGTTTCGCGTTGATCATGTCCTGCGGCATCAGCCCTTCCGACTCCGCCAGCGAGAGCCGCTCCTTCACGGCCCGCTCGACGCGGATGAGGCCCACGCGGAACGCGTTCTCCGCCATCTCGCCGACGGACCGGACCCGCCGGTTGCCGAGGTGGTCGATGTCGTCGACGGACCCCTTGCCGTTGCGGATGTCGATGAGCGTGCGCAGCACGTCGATGATGTCGTCATCGGAGAGGATGCCGCCGCCCTCGATCTTGTCCCGGCCGAGGCGCCTGTTGAACTTCATGCGGCCGACCGTGGAGAGGTCGTAGCGCTCCGCAGAGAAGAACAGGTTGTTGAACAGGTTCTCCGCCGCCTCCTTGGTGGGCGGTTCGCCGGGGCGCATCATCCGGTAGATCTCGACAAGCGCCTCGAGGCGGGTGCGCGTGATGTCGCTGCCCAGCGTCTCCGAGACGTAGGGACCGCAGTCGAGATCGTTCGTGTAGATCGTCTCGATCGACTTGACCCCCGCTTCGAGCAGTTGGTCGAGCACCTCGTCGGTGATCGTCGAGTTGCAGGCGACGATGATCTCGCCCGTCCCCGGGTCGACCATGTCGCGGGCGAGCACCCGCCCGAGCACGTACTCGCGCGGCACGTCGAGACGCTTCAGGCGCGACCGCTCCAGCATGCGCACGTGGCGCGCCGTGATGCGGCGGCCCGCCTCGACGATGACGTTGCGGTTGCGGTCGACGACATCGAAGGTGGCCGACTCGCCGCGCATGCGCTCGGGCACGAGGTCCATCGACAGGCCGTCCTTCTTGACGTGGAAGACGTTCTTGTCGAAGAAGAGGTCGAGTATGTCCTCGGACGAGTACCCGAGCGCGCGCAGCATGACGGTCGCCGGCAGCTTGCGCCGGCGGTCGATGCGCACGAACACGAGGTCCTTGGGATCGAACTCGAAGTCGAGCCAGGAGCCGCGGTAGGGAATGACCCGGGCCGAGTACAGGAGCTTCCCGGACGAGTGGGTCTTCCCCTTGTCATGGTCGAAGAACACGCCCGGCGAGCGGTGCAGCTGCGACACCACGACGCGCTCGGTGCCGTTGATGACGAAGGTGCCGTTGTCCGTCATGAGCGGGATCTCGCCCATGTAGACTTCCTGCTCCTTCACATCCTTGACCGCCTTGCTGGACGACTCGCGGTCGTAAATGATGAGCCGGACCCGGACCCGCAGCGGCGCCGCGTAGGTCATCCCCCGGGAGACGCTCTCCTTGACGTCGAAGGGCGCCTCGCCGAGCCGGTAGTCGACGTACTCGAGCGCGGCGTTGCCCGAGTAGCTCACGATCGGAAACACGGAGCGGAACGCCGCGTGCAGGCCCGAGTCGCGACGCTTGCGCGCCTTGACGTCGAGCTGCAGGAAGCGGCTGTAGGAGTCGAGCTGGATGGAGAGAAGGTGCGGCAGCTCCATGGTTTCCGGCAGCCGGCCGAAGTCCTTGCGGATGCGCTTCTTCTCGGTGAACCTGTAAGCCATTCGAGTCTCCGTTAGTGCGGCGGCAGAAGCCCCGCGCCGGCCCCGGGGCGGCCGGACGGGATCTTCGGGGGTGTGCGGTCGTACCCGGGGCGAGGCAGGGTCGCGCGCGCGCCGGCCACGGCACGCGGGCAGCGCGCCACGGCCCGGGCGACCCGTGCCCCGGGCGGGATCGGCTTCGTCGTCTGAAGCGTCAACGTCACGTGCGCGTCACGCGAGCGCGAATCAGTTCACTTCCACGGTTGCGCCGGCTTCTTCGAGCTGCGTCCTGATGTCTTCGGCTTCTTCCTTCGTCACGCCCTTCTTGACGGGGTTGGGCGCCTCGTCGACAAGCGTCTTCGCTTCCTTGAGACCGAGTCCGGTGATCGCGCGGACGGCCTTGATGACGCCCACTTTCTTCTCGCCGAAGGCGGCGAGGATCACGTCGAACTCGGTCTGCTCCTCCGCGGCCGGCGCCCCGCCGTTGTCGGCGGCGGCCGGGGCCACGGCCACCGCGGCGGCAGCCGAGACGCCGAACTTCTCTTCCATCGCGGAAACGAGATCGACCACTTCCATCACGCTCATTTCCGCGATGGCGTTCAGAATGTCATCTTGCGATAGGGCCATTTCCTTCCTTCTCCATTAAACGGCCGCGAACGACCTGCCAACTTTTCGAATACCCGTGCCGCGGGCGCGCGGCCTCAGGCGTCTCCTCCGGTCTGCCGGGCGTCGCGCACCGCAGCGAGCGTGCGGACCAGCTTGGCGGGGACCTCCGAGAGCGTGCGCGTCAGCTTGCCGACCGGGGCCGTCAAGACGCTCATCAGCCGGGCGCGCGCCTCGTCCAGCGTCGGCAGCGACGCCACCTGGCCCAGTGCATCCGCCTCCATGAGCCGGCCGCCGACGCTCAGGGCCTTGACCGAGAGCGCTTCGTACTCGGTGACGAACTGGCGCATCAGCCGCGCGGCCACACCCGGGTCGGACGCCGAGTCCGACAGGGCCAGCATCGTCGGGCCGACGAAGGCGCCGCCGAGCTGCTCGTGCTCCGTGCCGGCGAGCGCGCGGCGCGCCAGCGTGTTCCGGACCACGCGGAGCTGCGCGCCCTGCTCGCGCGCCGCGGCGCGCAGTCCGGTCATCTCGGCGACCGTCAGCCCGCGGTAGTCCGCAGCCACGGCCGCGAACGCCGAACTCGCCGCCTCGTTCACCTCGGCGACGATTTCCTGCTTCCGCTCGATCTTCAGGGCCATCCGTTCACACCTTCCTTCACACTTCCAGAGAAGCCTGGTCGATCGCGATGCCCGGACCCATCGTCGTGGACAGGGTCACCTTCTTGAGGTACTGGCCCTTGGCCGAGGCGGGCTTGGCCTTCTTCAGGTCGGCGATGAGCGCCTCGACGTTCTCCTTGATCTGCTGCGGCTGGAAGTCGAGCTTGCCCACCCGCCCGTGGACGATGCCGCCGCGGTCCGCCCGAAACTGCACCTGGCCGGCCTTGGCGTTGCGCACGGCGGCCTCCACGTCGGGGGTGACCGTGCCGGTCTTGGGGTTCGGCATCATGCCTCTCGGACCGAGGATGCGTCCGAGCGGACCGACCACGCGCATCGCGTCCGGCGTGGCGATGACGACATCGAAATTCAGTTCGCCGGCCTTGACCTGCTCGGCGAGATCCTCGAAGCCCACGACGTCGGCGCCGGCTTCCGTCGCCTTCTCCGCGTTCGCGCCCTGGGTGAACACGGCCACGCGCACCTCCTTGCCGGAGCCGTGCGGCAGCGTGGTCGCGCCGCGCACCACCTGGTCCGACTTGCGCGGGTCCACGCCGAGGTTGACGGACACGTCCACGGACTCGTCGAACTTCGTCTTCGACACTTCCGCGAGCAGGCCCACGGCTTCCTCGACCGGGTAGGCGCGCTGCTGGTCGACCTTCTCGGCGATCGCGCGCATGCGCTTGCTGGTGGCGGCCATCAGGTTGCTCCTTCTTCCGGGATTTCAAGGACTCCTTCTTGCGAGGGGCCGGCCCCTCGCGCTCCCGGGCTGAAGGCTCCCTCGACTTCGATCCCCGCGCTGCGGGCGCTGCCGGCGATGGTCCGCACCGCCGCGTCCATGTCCGCGGCGGTCAGGTCCGGATCCTTGATCCTCGCGATCTCCTCGAGCTGCGCCCGGGTGACGCGGTTGCCCACTTTCTCCGTGTTCGGCGTCGCGCTGCCCTTCTCGACAGCCGCGGCCTTGCGGAGCAACACCGACGCGGGGGGCGTCTTGGTGATGAAGGAGAACGTGCGGTCCGTGTACACGGTAATGACCACCGGGATCGGGATGCCCGGCTCGTCGCTCTGCGTCTGCGCGTTGAACGCCTTGCAGAAGTCCATGATGTTCACGCCGTGCTGGCCGAGCGCAGGCCCGACCGGCGGGCTCGGATTGGCCTGGCCCGCCGGGACCTGGAGCTTGACGTACGCTTCGACTTTCTTGGCCACTCGTGCTTCCTGTTCTTGCCGCGCTGTCTCTTCCCGCGCTGCTCAGCCCTTCTCCACCTGGGAGAAGTCGAGTTCGACGGGCGTCGATCTCCCGAAGATGGTGACGGCCACGTTGAGCCGGCTCTTCTCGTAGTTGACCTCTTCCACGACACCGCTGAAGTCGTTGAAGGGGCCATCGACGACCCGCACCAGTTCCCCGGGTTCGAACAGCGTCTTCGGCGTCGCCTTCTCGCTGCCGGAACGGACCCGGTCCAGGATGGCGTTGGCTTCCGCGGGGGACAGGGGGGCCGGCCGGTCCGCCTTGCCGCCGATGAACCCCATGACGCGCGGCGTCTGCTTCACCAGGTGCCAGGTGTCGTCGTTGAGGTCCATCTGCACGAGCACGTAACCCGGGAAGAACTTCCGCTCGCTGCGCCGTTTCTGCCCGGCGCGCATCTCCACGACCTCCTCGGTCGGCACCAGCACGTCGCCGAAGCACTCGCCGTGGTCGGACAGGTCGATGCGCTCGCGCAGCGCGCGCGCGACGTTCTTCTCGAAGCCCGAGTAGGCGTGCACGACGTACCAGCGCTTGCTGCCCGTCTCCTGCGTCGTCTCTACCGCGTCGTCCATTTGCCCGTTTCTCTCCGTGCCTCTCAGGCTCGCTCCCTCACGCCGTCCGCGTCGCCGCGACCGAGCCCGGGTGCCGCGCCCCCGGCTGGCGCGGCATCCCAAGAACGACGACCCCCCCCCCCTCACC
>VXNE01000345.1 GCA_009840715.1 Gammaproteobacteria bacterium | reverse complement strand
AGTCGAGCCGGGAGAACGGCATGATCGGGGCCGCGTCGCCGCGGAACACGACGTTCCGGTGCAGGTTGCCTCGGTCGGTGGGGTACGACGACGTATATTCGTAGGCGATGAAGGTCGTGAGTTCGCCTGGCGTGTAGTTGCGGTTGGCGGAGGCGACGATTTCGGCCCAGGCGCCCCTCACGTCGGCTTCGCTGAAGTTGTCCGTCAGGAACTGGCCGGCGGTGCGAAATGCCCGGGATCGTTCGGGGGTGGTCTTCGCGTCCAGGTACGTGCGCGCATCGGGGTCGCCGTGGAGCGGATGGGCCGGGTCCGTCATCGCCGACCACATCCCGAGGTAGAACCCGTGATCCGTCACGGCGTAGAAGTCGAGTGGACGCGAGAGCTGCATCTCGAAACCGGACGGGTGCCGCAGCGGTGCGCCGCGGGCAAACGCGTAGGCGTCGTCCGGATTCGTGCGCGTCCCGAAGAGGAACGCGTCGAATGAGTACCGGGTGTGGATGTGCAGGTCGCCGAAATACACCTGCCGATCCGCAGCCAAGCCCGCCAACGCGCCCAGCAGCGCGGCCGCCATCATCGCCCTTCGCATGGTTACTCCTTCTGTCGCGCCGGCGCGCGAACCTCGTCTCCCTTCGCGTGGCCGCCTTCGGCCATCTCTCCGTCACCGCAGCCGCGGCGCCGGTGCCGCCCCCGTCCTTCTTCGCGAAACCGCCCCGCGGTGCGGCAGGTGTCCGAGCAGAACCGCGACGACCCGTAAGGCACGAACCATTCGGAACACACCGGGCACTGGATCGGTTCGGAGGTCGGGGGCTTGAGTTCCCCGGCCCGCCGCGCTTCGAGCAGCTTCGCGATGGTGCGGTTCCGCCGGGCCATCTCGCGGAACTCGCGGTCGCCGACGTCGAGCAGGTCCAGGATCGTGCCGGCTTCCAGCCGCGGCGAGCGCAGCAGCAACTCTATGGCTTTCTCTTCCAGGGTCATGACCCCTCCGAGATGCCGGACCAGATGCCCGACTCCGTCTATGGGAGCCGGGACGTGACGCGATGTCAACCGCTTCCCGTCAGCCCTTTGCGGGGGCGGTCAGGACGGCGGTCGGGACGCCGGAACGCCCCGACCCTCCGGTCAGGTCGTCAACCAGCCGAACTGCTGGGGCTTGCGGCCAGCCCTCGGATCGAGGGGTACGTTGATCAGGGCCGGCCCGTCGAACGCCATCGCCTCGTCGAGCGCGCCGCGCAGATCCGCCGTGTCCTCGACGTACAGGCCCTTGCCGCCGAGGGCCTCCATCATGCCCTCGTAGTGCGCCCCGTAGGTGAGGTAGAACGGCGGCGGCGTCTGCCCCTCCTCCAGGGGACCGATACCGCCGCCGATGCCGCCGTTGTTGAGCACGATCAGCTTCACGGGCAGCTTGTAGCGGACCATCGTCTCGATCTCCATGCCCGAGAATCCGAACGCGCTGTCGCCCTGTACAGAGACGATCGGCTTGTCCGGGTTCGCCACGGCCGCCGCGACCGCGAAGCCGAGACCGATGCCCATGGTGCCGTAGGTGCCGGCGTCGAGCCGGTGCCGGGGTGCGTGGTTCGGCATCTGGGTCCTGCCGATGTCCATGGTGTTCGCACCCTCGCCAATGATGATGGCGTCCTCCGGCAGCCAGTCGACGATGTCGCGGTAGGCGCGGTAGTAATTGATCGGCGACGACTCGTCCTCGATCATCGGGCGAATCGACTCCGCGTTCGCGTCCGCCTTCTCCTTGAGCACCGCGCGCCACTCGGTGTCCGCCGGATAGAACCACTGCCGGTTCGACAGGGACGTATTGAGCTGCCCCACGACCGCCTTCCCGTCGCCCACCAGGGCAACCTCCGCCGGTACGTTGCGGCCGATCTCCTCCTGCTCGATGTCGAGCTGGATGACCCGCACGCCCGGCTTGAAACGGGGCGGCAGACCGAAGTGCATGATCCAGTTGAGCCGCGCGCCCATCAGGAACACCACGTCCGCCTCGCGGAGCGCCGTGCTACGGGCCGCGCCTACGGACAGCGGGTCCGTGTCAGGCATGATCCCCTTGCCCATGGGTGATGCCAGAAACGGCAACTGCGTCCGCTCGATGAACTCGCGTACCTCGTCTTCCGCGCGCGACCACGCCATGCCCTTGCCGAGGACGACGAGCGGGCGTTCGGCCGACTCGAGCGCGTCGAGGGCGCGTTCGACGCTGCCCGGATCCGCCTGTGGCCGAGCCAGCGGAGCAGGCGGCGCCGCCGGCACCACCTTCTCGTCCTCCGCCTCGGCGCGGATGATGTCGTCCGGGAAGTCGAGGTACACGGGTCCGGGGCGCCCGTTCTGCGCCGTGCGAATCGCCTGCTCGACGTAGTACGGGATGCGCTCCACCCGGTCGATCCCGTGGGCGTACTTGCAGTAAGGCGCCGCGAGTTCCGTCTGCCGCTCTTCCTGGAAGGCCCCCATGCCGTTCTGGTAGGTCGGGGAGGCCCCGCCGATCAGGATCATCGGCCAGCAGTTCTCACGCGCGTTGGCGAGCCCGGCGAACGCGTGGATGACGCCCGGACCCGAGACCACGAGGCACGCCTGGGTGCGCCCGGTCAGGTAGCTCGCCGCCTGCGCGGCGTAGCTCGCCGACTGCTCGTTGCGCATGCCGATGAACGTGATGCCTTCCTTCTGCGCCGCGGCCGCAACGCCCTGCACCGGAAAGCCCACGATGCCGAACATGTAATCGACGCCCTGCGCCTTCAGGCTGCGCGCCATGAGGGTCGCGCCATCAACCGTGGCCATGAATCCTCCCAAACGTGAGTGCGAAACAAACCGCTAACGTAGCAGGGTGTCCGGCCTGACGCCACCGCGCCCACCGCTCGAGGAGCGCGTCGTCCGCCCGTCCCGACCGGCCTGAACGCACTAGCGGCCGACGCCGCGCGCTTCCGCACCTGCGGGGTCGAGTGGCCTGCAGCACCCGGGATCGCCGCCGCCTCGCCCTCGGCCTCGTTGATCTGCTGTTCCTCGGCAGCTTCCGACTGCTTGATGACCTGCTGTCACAGGGGCGACCCCGAGAACGATGCAGTAGGAGGCGAGGTCGGCTCCGGCGAGTTCAATGCCGGCGAAGACGCACCCGACCCCAAGGGCGCGCCACAACAGTCGTGCCAATCGACGCCGGAACGCCCCCTTTTCCGCGGCTCTGGCACTCCCGGGAGCGCCCTCGGGTCGGCATGGTCAATCGAATCCGCTTTTGGTAGGTTACGCGCCCTCGCGAAAGCGCAGCTTGCGCACAGCTTGCAGACCCGAGGCAACATGGCGGCAGACGACACCCCCACCAGGTCTTCGTCGAGCGAACCCGGCAACGCGCCCAGGGCTCGCACCTCGGTCGGAGCAGCGTCCGGCGGGGACTCTCCTTTCCGCAGCTTCAAACCCTACGAGCCGGCCGACGACGAACCCTACATGGGGCCGGCGCAACTCGAGCACTTCCGCGACATCCTGCTGAAATGGCGCCACCAGCTCATGGAGGAGGTCGACCGAACGGTCAACCACATGCAGGACGAGGCCGCCAACTTCCCCGATCCCGCCGACCGCGCGACGCAGGAGGAGGAGTTCAGCATCGAACTCAAGACCCGCGACCGCGAACGGAAACTCATCAAGAAGATCGCGGACACCCTCGAGCGCATCGACCAGGAAGACTACGGCTACTGCGACACGTGCGGCGTGGAGATCGGCCTGCGGCGCCTCGAGGCGCGCCCGACGGCGTCGCAGTGCGTGGACTGCAAGGCGCTGGCCGAACTGCGCGAGAAGCAACTCCACGCCTGATCCTGAGCCAATCCGCCGCCACAGGTCCCGGAAGGCTTGCGCGGTGACCGCGCGGGACCTCCCCGGCGACCGCCCCCGACGCTATGTCGGCCGCTTCGCGCCCACGCCTTCGGGGCCCCTGCACTTCGGCTCCCTCCTCACCGCCGTGGCGAGCTTCCTGGACGCCCGCGCCCACGCGGGAACGTGGCGGCTCCGGATCGACGACCTCGACACTCCGCGAAGGGTCCCGGGAGCGACCGACGGCATCCTGCGGACGCTGGCCGAGCATGCGCTCCACTGGGACGGACCCGTGGCCTTCCAGAGCGACCACGTCGCGGACTACCGCGCCGCGCTCTCGGAGTTGTCGAGGCAGGGCCTGAGCTTCCGCTGCACCTGCTCGCGCAAGGACCTCCGCGGGCACCGCGTCTATCCCGGGACGTGCCGAACGCGCGACGTCCCGCCGGGGCGGGATGCCGCGGTGCGCATCCTCGTGCCCGCCGCCGACTACGCCTTCGACGATCGGCTGCAGGGGCCATACGCCGAGTGTCTCGCCCGGGAGACCGGCGACTTCATCGTCGCCCGCCGCGACGGGCTGGCGGCTTATCAGCTCGCGGTCGTGGTGGACGACGCACAGATGCGCGTGACGGACGTGGTGCGTGGCGCCGACCTGCTCGACAGCACGCCGCGACAGCTCTTCCTCGCGGAGCGGCTCGGACTCGAGACGCCGCGCTACCTGCACCTGCCCGTGATCGTCGACCGCGGCGGGGCCAAGCTCTCGAAGCGCACCGCCGCATCGACCATCGAGCCCGGACATCCGGGACAGGACCTGCAATGGAGTCTCGAGCTGCTCGGACTCGAGCCGCCCGAGCGCGGCACGCCGGAAGAACTGCTCGCCTGGGCCGTGCCGCGCTGGGACGCCGAACGCCTTCCGCGGGGCACCACGCTGGCCACGTGGACAAGTCTTTAGGGGGGCCGGCCCGGGGGCGGCGCGGCCGCATGGCCCACGCTCCGGGGCGCTGCTAACATCGCGCCGACCATGACGAGCATCCTGGTTGTCGATCCCGACGTACGGCGCCGAGCCGGTCTGCGCAGCGATCTCGAGCGCCACGGCTTCGGTGTCGTCGAGGCCGACGGTCGGAACCTTGTAG
>VXNE01000022.1 GCA_009840715.1 Gammaproteobacteria bacterium | reverse complement strand
ACTACCAGCCCGAGGCCTACGTGCCGGCCTCCGACACGTACATCGAGAAGGACGCGTCGATCAACTCGCACATCGAGCAGATGCGATTGTCCGCGACCAAGGCCGTCATCGAGCGCCGCGACACGATCATCGTCGCCTCCGTCTCGGCGATCTACGGTCTCGGCGACCCCCAGTCGTACCTCCGGATGGTCCTGCACCTCGACCGCGGAGACCGGGTCGACCAGCGCTACATCCTCATGCGGCTCGCGGAGCTCCAGTACACGCGCAACGACACGGCGTTCCAGCGCGGGGCCTATCGCGTGCGCGGCGACGTCATCGACGTCTTCCCGGCGGAGTCCGAGAAGGAGGCCTTGCGCATCGAGCTGTTCGACGACGAGGTCGAGCACCTGTCGCTCTTCGACCCGCTCACCGGTGAAGTGCTGCAGCGGGTGGCGCGCTACACCGTCTTCCCGAAGACGCACTACGTGACGCCGCGGGAGCGAATCCTCGCGGTGGTCGACGACATCCGCGAGGAGCTGGTCGACCGCGTCGCGTATCTGAAGGAGCGCGACAAGCTGGTCGAGGCGCAACGTCTGGAGCAGCGCACGCGCTTCGATCTGGAGATGATCCGGGAGGTGGGCTACTGCAGCGGGATCGAGAACTACTCGCGCTACCTGTCCGGGCGCCAGGAGGGCGAGCCGCCGCCCACGTTGTTCGACTACCTGCCGAAGAACGCGCTCCTCGTGATCGACGAATCCCACGTCACCGTTCCCCAGCTCGGCGGCATGTACAAGGGCGACCGTTCGCGCAAGGAGACGCTGGTGGAGTACGGTTTCCGGCTCCCCTCCGCCCTCGACAACCGTCCCCTGCGGTTCGACGAGTGGGAAGCCCTGGCGCCGCAGATGATCTTCGTCTCGGCGACGCCGGGCCCCTACGAGGGCAACTACGCCGGACAGGTCGTCGAGCAGGTCGTCCGGCCGACCGGTCTGGTCGACCCGGAGGTCACGGTGCGGCCGGCGTCCACCCAGGTCGACGACCTGTTCGAGGAGATCCGCGTCACGGTCGGCCGCGGCGAACGCGTGCTGGTGACGACGCTCACCAAGCGCATGGCGGAGGACCTGACCGACTACCTCGACGAACACGGCGTGCGCGTGCGCTACCTGCACTCCGACATCGACACCGTCGAGCGCATGGAGATCGTGCGCGACCTGCGTCTCGGCGTGTTCGACGTGCTCGTGGGCATCAACCTGCTTCGGGAAGGGCTCGACATGCCGGAGGTCTCCCTCGTCGCCATCCTGGACGCGGACAAGGAAGGGTTCCTGCGCGCGGAGCGCTCCCTCATCCAGACCATCGGGCGGGCCGCGCGCCACCTGCACGGGCGGGCGATCCTCTACGCCGACGTGGTCACCGGCTCCATGCAGGCCGCCATCGACGAGACGAATCGCCGACGCCGCAGGCAGCTCGACTTCAACGCCGAGCAGAACATCACGCCCCGGGGCATCGTCAAGGAGATCCCCGACATCATGGAAGGGGCCCGGGCGGCACCGGGAATGCCCAAGACCCGCGGACGCAAGGCCGAGCGCAAGCGGCGGAAGGCCCTGCCGGAAGACCCGGCGGCCCTCGGCAAGCTGCTCGCGAAGCTCGAAGAGGAGATGCTCGAGCGGGCGCGCAACCTCGAGTTCGAGGAGGCGGCCGCCCTGCGCGACGAGATCGCGTCGCTGCGGGACCGGCAGTTGATGGCCTGAGGACCCGCCGGAGCCCTCCCCCGGCAGCAAGCTGATAGGCTATCCGGACCCGAACCCGGAGGCAGCAGTGGGCGAACCTGGCGACCCTTCGCGCAACCTCGTGCGTTTCTGGACGTGGCGCGACAACATCCACCAGAGGCTTGCCGAGACGCACGCGGAGGACGCCTCGCACCACGAAGCCTTCGTCCTGCGGGCGCAGGAACTCCGGGACGAGATCGAGTTCCTGGCGAGAAACGGTCTGAACGAGGGCGCGGAGGAGGCGCTCGGCACGCTCGCCGAACAGGACATGGCGGACTTCTGCATCATGGTCGACCTGGCCGCCGACGTGTCGATGGACGGTGTGGATCCCCTCGATGCGGAGACGCGGCTGCACCTGTCGGAGTTCCTCGACAACGAGCCGTGGCACTCCCTGGCGGTCGACACGGACATGACCGTGGCCCTGGCCATGATCGAGGACGTGGCCGCGGACACGTCGGACCGTGCCTGGTACGAGGTGTCGCCGAATCTCATGCGCGTCACCGCCCGGGTGCTCGACCAGGCCAACGCCGAGCAGGTCCGGCGCTTCGCGGCCGAACTGAACGCGTTGCACGAGGCGAGTGGGACGTCCGTTCCACCCGACGCCGCGGAGATCATCGGCTACATCGTGCAGCAGGCCGCCGGCCGCGTGGGATTGCGTCCTCCCGAACTGTCCATCTAAGCCGCCACCGTGTCCCGTGTAGGGGCGGGGCTTGTCCCCGCCCGAGGCGGCCCGTACACGATCCCGAGACGGGACGCCACAAGGGCGTCGCCTACGACGTCGCCTTCACGGTCGCGCCCGGGTCATCGAGCGATGTCGAGCCGGTACGGCGGCAACGACTCGAGGAGCGCCCTGCCGTAGCGCGCCGTCACGATGCGGCGGTCGAGCAGCGTGATCCGGCCCCGGTCCTCCTCGTGCCGGATCAGCCGACCGCAGGCCTGCACGAGCCGCACGGCCGCGTCCGGCACCGACACCTCCAGGAAGGGGTTGCGCGCCTGGCTCTCGAGCCACTCGCCGTACGCCTGCTCCACCGGGTCTTCCGGTACCGAAAAGGGCAGCTTCGCGATGATCACGTGCCGGCAGTAGTCGTTCGGCAAATCGATCCCCTCCGCGAAGCTCGCGAGCCCCAACAGGTAACTTGGCTCGCCGCCGTCGACCGCCGCGCGATGGTCCTCGAGCAGCGACTGTTTCGAACGATCGCCCTGCACGCGGCAACGCTCCGCCACCGCGGACGGCAGGCTGTCGCGGACTTGCCGGAGCTGTCTCCAGGAGGAGAAGAGCGCCAGCGCACTCGTTTCCATCGCGAGCAGGTCCGGCAACAGGCGGCCCAGTTCCTCGGTGTGCGCCGCGGGATTGCGCGGGTCCGACCGCATGGCGGGCACGTGGAAGGTCGCCAGGCGTTCGAAGTCAAACGGGCTCGGCACGAACTGTTCCTGCGTGTCGTCGGGCAATCCGGCCAGTTCGCGGAACCGCTCGAAGGTGCCGAGCGCCCGCAGCGTGGCCGACGTGCACAGCGCACCGTAACAGCGGCGCCACAGCGCCTCGGCAAGCATCCGACCCGGATCGAGGGGCGCGGAGACGAGCTCGTGATCTTCCCCCGCGTCGAAAGCCAGCCGGGCGATCCAGCGCGCCGAGGACACGACTTCCTGCTCCTCGGGCCCGTCCTGGCTCTCCACCGCATCCTCCGATCGCACCGCCCCCGCGTAGTCGCGAAAGAGACCCGCGTCCGAGGCCGCGCGGGCCGCGAGTTGGCCGACGGGCCCCAGCCAGTCCTCCGCCTGTTCGGCATGCATCCACGGCCGTTCGCCGCTCGACACCTCTTCGAGGTAGCCGTGCAGCGTCTCCAGCCGGCCCGCCACGGTGTCGCAGTACGCCGCGAGGGCCCCGCACGGCTCCGCGAGGTCGTCAGGAACCCATCCGAAGGCGAACCGGTGGTGCGCGCGATCGTCCGACGCGCCGCGATACTCGAGCTGACGCGCGAACTCCCCTAGCTGGGCCGCCAGCGCAGAGGCGGTCTCGAGCTCCGGACCGAGGGCCTTGGCCAGACGCTCGACCTCGGACGGCCTGCCGAAGCGTTGTGCGCACGTGCCGGCGACCGTGCCTGCCTGCTCAAGCCACTGGATGGCGCCTTTCAGGCGCGCGCGGCGGGTGAAGTGCCGCTGGGCGCGATCCGGGAAGTGGTGCGCCTCGTCGATGACGAAGATCGTGTCCTCCGGATCCGGCAGGACGACGCCGCCCCCGAGGGCGAGATCCGCGAGCACGAGGTCATGGTTCGCCACGATCACGTCCGCGTCCTCCGCCGCCCGCCGCGCCCGGAAGAACGGGCACTCCTGGAAGAACGTGCAGCGGTTGCCGGTACAGCCGCGATGGTCCGTCGTGACGGCACGCCAGGTGTCCTCGGGAACGCCCGCCTCCCAGGAGTCGAACTCTCCGTTCCACGTCCCTGCCCCCACACCGTCGGACATCTCCCGGTAGACCTTCTCTTCGTCCGGCGCCGGAATCCGGGCCAGCGGGATCTCCGCCAGCTGCATCTGGCCCCCGCCGTCGCCGCCCACCCGGTCGCTCAGCCGCTTCAGGCACACGTACCGCCCACGCCCCTTGGCGAGCGTGAAGCTGAAGTCGAGTCCGGCGTGGTCGGCGAGATCCGGCAGGTCCCGGAACACCACCTGCTCCTGCAGCGCGACGGTCGCCGTGCTGATGACCACGCGCTTGTCGAGTGCGCGGGCCAGGGGAATGGCCGCCAGGCAGTAGGCCGCCGTCTTGCCTGTACCCGTGCCGGCCTCGATCATGACGAGCCGGGGCTCGGGTCCGCCGAACGACCGCGCCACCAGGGCAATCATCTCGCGCTGCCCCCGGCGCGCGCGGAACCCCCGCGCCGCCAGCCACCCGCGATACGCGTCCTGGATCTCTCCCTTGCGCTCGTCGTTCAGGACTTCGGGCGCATCCATGATTCCGAGTCCTCCCCGCGATCATCCCCCGTACGGCACCGTGCGCGACGCCGGCGCTCTCGCCGGCCAAGAATACGCCCGAACCGAACCGACCGCCGGTGGCGCGCGACGCGTGCCGAGCTCCACGCAGCCCGGCAAACGCCTGGGCCTGGCGCGCGACCGCGACAAGCTGCTCGCCTTCTACAACGGAATGGTTCGCCCCTCCTCGACGCAGGCCTCACCGGGCCAGAATTTG